>JBPOHH010000052.1:0-1733 GCA_052035765.1 Bacteroidota bacterium | reverse complement strand
AAAAAAATATCATATTATAACATATTTATCCGCAATTGGACATTCGAAGAGCAAGCGGTCGTGACGGCAAAAATGCAACACTTAGGATATGACCCGGATACATTGGGGAATGATGGAGATTTTTCAGTGATGCTGCGCAGGCAGAGGAGATGAGGAATTCTCCCTATAGATTCGAGAATCTGTCAAAGCTCCTTCGGAGCGAAATCCTCATAGAAAAATGATTCTGATATGGTATAAACTCCATTAGGAGTGACATTATACCGATTACGATCAAACATAGATATCGCTCCTACGGAGCTTTCGTGTGGATGTGAGGCACACGTTTCTATTACTATTTCGCCCTTCTAGGGCTATTGAAATCAAGTGGTTACCGTTGTTATTTCGGCGCATATTACTATACTCCTGAGATTTGCTACACACTGTGTAGCAAATTGAAAATAAACGTATATATAGAATAGATTGTATCAGTAACACAACTCCATCAGGCGAACAATCAAACAATCGTATGAATTCTAACACATCGACTCCTATCATCGAAGTACGCAATCGTATGGTGCGGTTTGGCGAGAGCAGGATATTTAAGAACCTGAATTTCTCGGTTGGGAAGCAGGTCTTGTACCGAAGATAATTAACAGTTAATTTTCACCTCTATTTCAACTCATTTCACCGGCTATGAATACACAAAAACATATTTCCGGCTTGCAGCAACTACTTGTTTTATCATGTGTTGTACTGTTTTTTGGCTGTAAATCTTTCACACCTGTGGCAATATCTGACCGTAATCCTGCTGCTTCGGCTGATGCGATGCGGGCCGACAGCATAACTGTCACCATGGAAATAATGGGTGAGTATGAACGGGGCTATACATTTGACAATCAATTTCAGCCCGAGCACACTGTTGCCGTAAGCAGGTTGTGCGTTGCCAATAAAAGCAGGGTTCCCGTGACATTCCGGGTAGAGAATGTCCCGAACTATTTATCACCGGAGGATGCATATAGACGTTCTCGTGCAAATCCGCTCACTTCCGTAGGTACCGGCTTGGCGGCGGGATTGATTACGCCTATAATTATGGTATTGGCCGATACATCGGATTATTCAAACAGATACTTATCGGAGCGTGGATTTACAATATCATTATCGGTGGGTGCGCTGATCGGACTTGGCGGAGCTTTTCATCAAGCATCCGAAAATTCACAGAGATGGGCGCATATCTGGTCTCAATCGATTGATAAATATACCATTCCGTCGGATGGTGTACTGTGCATGGCGGTGTTTTTTGATACGAGTATTTCTCCGTTGATTCCATATCTAGGAGGAAATGGATATGCGCTGTCTGATTCTGCCGGCATCTCCCTCAAAAAAGGGACGGCGCCGGTGATGTATTTTGAGAATGAAAATACGGGGCAAGGTGTTATTTTTCCATTGATTTTAAGGTAAATGAGAATGTCTGTTGCAACAGCTACAAACACATCAACTCCCATCATCGAAGCACGCAATCTCACCGTGAGGTTTGGCGAGCGAACGATATTTGAGAACCTGAATTTTACGGTCGAGCGGGGAGATATTTTGGTAATTCTCGGCGGGAGCGGGTGTGGTAAGTCAACGCTATTACGAACACTTACCGGACTCAACGAACCAACGGAAGGGCAAGTATTCATCGGCGGAGAAGATTTTACGGCTGCCGACGGCGAGGCGCGGGTTGCGCTTTTACGGAAATTTGGGATATTATTTCA
>JBPOHH010000824.1:0-2462 GCA_052035765.1 Bacteroidota bacterium | reverse complement strand
AAGGTATTAAATGAGGTAAAAAAGCTTCAAGCCGATCGAAGAAAATCAAGTGAATTGTCTGTAAATAAACGTGGTTACAAAAAGAAAGAAATGAAGAAAGATTAGAGAATTTCCTGTATCTTAAATTGCTCTCAAATTATTTGAATTTATTCATTATTTGAGAGCTTTTTTATGCGATTTGAAGAATATCGTTTCGAAGATTTGCCAAACATCATGGCAGAAAACAACAGGTTACTTTCCGAAGTGAAAGAACTGATTACAAAGGCACTTACCCCTACGAAAGAACCATCAGACTTGATGAGTATCCAAGAAGTGAGTGAGTTGTTGAATTTAAGTATAGCGACCTTATATACAAAAGTAAGTAAGCGGGAACTCCCATACTCAAAACGAGGGAAGAAACTGTACTTTAGCCGGACGGAGCTCTTAGAATTCGTGAAAGCCGGTCGCAAATTGACTACTGAAGAGATTGGAGAAATGGCTGTATCAAAAGCAGCAAAAGCCATGAAAGGCGGTGCATAATGACACCGGACAAAACAAAGCCCCGCGTTATATCGAGTAACGCAGGGCTTGATATTTTTGGCTTTTCGCAAAGCATCCAATGCGAAAATACAGAACTTTTTGCTTCTCTACAAATTCCGTTTGAGATGGAATTCCGTATTCATTTCCGTATAAATTCTATGAAGCATAGATTTATATGTGATGGTGGAAGGTATCTATCAGACATACCCTTAGCCCGTTCTAAATACTTGCGCGAGCAGTCAGAACTTCTTCTTGATGGATTCAATACAGTTTGGAAGGCAATATCTGACCGATATGGCAACTATGTAAAATTCGTACGGCTTGGTTCTGATGATATATCATTGATTTTCATGAAGTTGTATCGTGACTCACTTGAATTTTATCAATTTGTAAAGTACTATCCAGAGTTATTCCATCAATATAAGGAGTACTATGGATAATAATAACAACACATCACTACAATCACCAAATATACTTGCACTTACATTAGATGATGTCGTAAAAGATGGGCATGACGATACAATCTTACTCAAGACAGGACGGGTAATTCACATCAAGAGTTATGAAATTCAATCCGAAGAATACGCTTGGCTTCAACAGCTAAGGAGAGATTACAGAGCTTTCAGAACTCCTCGATTTGATCCATCGAACGGCAGAGGTGTTTCACCGCTGTCTGCTCCTCATCCCCCAAGGGTGAAGTCAGTCTATGAGTTATTAGACGAACCAGATACAGATGAACCATACTTAATTGATGGACTACTTCCAAGAGGTGAATTTATCGGAGTAGTTGGAAAATCCGGTGTGAATAAAAGTACGTTTTGCAGGCAGTTGTGCTTGTCTATTGCTACAAGGCAAACTTGTTTCTGTGGATTCCATTTAAAACCTGTACATGGACGATCTCTTTATATATACAGCGAAGATGGTCAGTCTTGGATACGGAAGTACTTGAGAAAAAATGCACATGGAATTCCCCATTCAAAAGATCAGCTCAAGAATATGAGAATTTCAAACATGAATGAGTTTGAAGATAGCGATGATCTTGTTGCTTGGCTGAAAGAAGAACTTATGAGGGAATCGTATGATGTGATTGTTCTTGATTCTTTCTCCGATTTACTCAATTTATTTGGTGCAAAGCTGAATGACAATTCTGATGTTCGCAAAGTCATTCGCAAATTGGATTTTTTAAAGACTGATGGATGCACTATCATCTTTAACCATCATGTGAGCGACAAGTCTTCAAACATTGGCAGTTTTCAAGGTGCGACAGCATTCCGGCAGATAGTACGAACTCAATTAGAGATAACCGAGAAAGGCAATCAACGGATTATCAGTGTAGAAAAAAATAGCTATGGAGAGAAACATGATCCGATGGTCTTCAATCTCACAGAAGACTTCCTATTTGAGCGTACGAATGAAACAATGACTCGTGAAGAACTTTCGGAACTTGTGGCGAATCCGAACCACAATTCACGGAAACCGGTCGGGAAGCCAAAGATTGCACCATGTACAATTGAATCAGTTTCGGAACTATTTGGCACTTCATCAACCTTGACGACGGCAGAAATTCTCAATAAGCTTCAAATCACGTATCCAATGTCAAATTCTACTGCAAAACGGTGGATTGAAGATCAGATAATATCCGGATTGATGCAAAAAGACGGAAGAGGTATCTATAGTATCGTCAAAGGTTCAAAATTCAATTCCCTATACGGTAATATTGAACCTATTACTGATCCATTGGTTTCCTGTCTGAATTTGGATGAAATACAGTGCGAACCAACTCATGTTCTCAATGCACCATTTAAGCATTGGGATAGGACGGGAGTCGGATGATGTGCTTGAAAGTACCGTTAAGAGCTATCAAATGGGGGTTACGAAGCTATAACTATAGCATTTTTAGCCCTAAATATCATATAAATCAATATATTTTCGGTATAATATCT
>JBPOHH010000054.1:0-5392 GCA_052035765.1 Bacteroidota bacterium | reverse complement strand
ACACCGGTAGCAGTCTTGATGCTTGGATCCATCTGCGACGGGCGTGGCACATAATAGACATACTTCACATCCCAACAGCAGATACCGGCATCCATGATCGATATATTCATGAGCGCAAGTGTTCGCGCTGCACGGAGTTCGCTGTAATTATTCTTCCGTATCAATCCTGCTGCGATATAATTCCAATGTCCCGGCGGCGTAAATGTACCACCACCATCTGCCCAGAAATCGGCGATTCTCCACTGTTCGCGCGTGCGGCTGTCGGCGATCGTTTTTACCTCAGCGAGCGCGTCTTTGAATTCCTTCGATTCTAATGCCGGTGGCGGAGCCGGACGTTCTGCATCGACATTCGGCACTGCCCATGACTTTACTTTTCCCCAGCTTGGGAGCATTCCCGGACGAAGTGGCGCGCCGTCGGGCTGTAACTCAATACTTTTCCAAACCGTCGAGATATTCGGGATAGGATAGCGCGTCGTATCTGCTCTGCCTGCCGCACCCGTACCGTCAGTTTTTGCGCGGGCAATTGCTTTGGCGGACACGTATTTACCCACTGAATCTCCTGCTGCGACATCACTCTGCACATTGGCGCCGATGCGAAGGCGGGAATCTTGGTGACCCATTGCGAGTTCGACGAGATAGTCTTTTTCTTTCGGAAAGAAAAACGCGAGCACTTCACACGATGCGGCGGCGATTGCGGCGTGTTCGGACGGATAGGAAGGGATCGACGGCACATCAATTACATTGACAATCGAATTATCAACAAGCTTTGGTGCCGGACGATTATACTTATACTTCATACTCCACGAGGCGACGAGTGCATCATATTGAGCTACACTGAGATACGCATAGACTCTCGAAGCAATCGGAGGATTGGCAAAGGGTGGATTAATCACCGGGAAGGGATTCGATGGTACTTTGGCAGCAGAATCTGCATTATATACGGGAGCGACATTATACTTAGCAACGAGCGCGCGGGCGATTTCATTCCAGCGGATGACTGCTCCCGAACTCCAATACTTGGCAGTCGAGAGCTGTGCGGCGGAGCGGGTATTGATATATCCTTTGAGTGCCGAAAGCTCGGCGGTGTATTCCGGCGATGTGGTCGCGCTTGGAGCGGGAAGAATAATATCATCCGGTGAGGCAAGGAGATACGGTTTCCACGAGCCGCCGGTCGTGTCATTATTTTGAGGCACGAGAGCCGGATATTCGGGAGAGGAGATTTGTTCTTTACAGCCCGTGGCTACGAGTAGCGTGAGTCCGCAGAGAAGCGCGAGGGTTCTGATTTTGGTAGTACGTAGCATTGTGATTATTTCCTAGGTAATTGTTATGATAATGGTTGAATATTATTTCCACAGACTAAATTCATAGACCGCGCCGATGGAAATGCGATTGGACCTGCCGATATTCCGTCCGCTGAGGGTCGTAGCGCCGGCGATTGAGATGCCGAGCTTCTCAGCAATAAACTTGAGAGGATAGTATCCCGTAACTCCGATCCGTGTAAAGGAAATACCATTCGACGGAAAGGACGCGTCCGTGTCGCCTATATTCGTACCGCCGCGTGCAGACTGACTTTGGAGCCATGCATCGAGGTAGAAATCTGAATTGCCGTAACCGACTTTCGCCGAGAAGTCGAGCGCGTCGGGAACATTGGTCTTCATAGCATCGCCTCCGTCAAGGGTAAGGCGGTCGAGCTCCACATCGCCCCGGCGGATATAGCCGGTCTGAATGGCGGCAAAAAAACCGAATGCGCTCATAAAATTCACCAGCAGGCGTGCATCCGCGGCTGTCGAATGATGTCCGACCGCGACCGGAGCATTGGCGACATAATTCGTTACCGGCATAGTCAGACCGCCGGCAGCTATTACCGAGAGAGTGCCGGCAGCCGGGAGCTTCACTTGCAGTGGGCGCCATTTGACGGCAATCGATAGGTCCTGCAGTGCTGATTGTGTCTGCCAGTAGCCCTGATCGGCCGAGGCCGAAATGTAGGGCAGCGAGGCCATAACGTCGATATTATCCGTGATGCCCGCAGCAGCAAAGATGCTGATGCTTTGGGTAGATATGGTACCGAGATTGGGCTCTTGGACCTGCGTGGTATTTTTATAAAAATCTTTGTAGCTCTCGGTGGAGTACGACACCGCTGTCACGACATTACCGGTGCCGCGCATGAAGCCGTCGATCATCCCCTGCGCGCACGCAAAAGCGGGCGAAAGCAGCAGCAGGAGACAAAGCATGTTTTTTTGGAACATAATTATTTTATAAGTAATTAAAGAAATAGAACGTTTTTGTGGTGCAAAAATACAAAAATCGCCCTCTCGCAATGATCCTTCCGGGCAGTACCGGCGGCGAATTTGGGCAGGGTGGCTACGAATTTGATTTTCATCAAGATATTTTCACCCAAAACGGCGGTTCAATTCATATATTTGCGCTTTGGCGTGCTTGATTTATTCATTTATGAGTCGTACGCTATGCTTATTATATTCTGCTACTAACTTCAAGTGCGCTCTATGAATTCACACCCCGAAGAACGTCCGGACGCGGAAAATGACCGACATACACATTCGGCACCTCTCCGCCGCGTGACGACCCGACGACTGATTGAAATGAAAAAGAAGGGAACAAAAATTGTCTGCCTCACGGCGTATGACGCGCTCATCGGACGTGTTTTGGACGAGGCGGGAGTCGATGTGATCTTGGTCGGCGATTCGCTTGGGAATGTCGTGCAGGGTCATGAGACTACCATTCCGGTGACTCTCGAAGATATTATTTATCATACACGTGCGGTTAATCGTGGCGTCAAGCGGGCGATGGTAATTGCCGACATGCCGTTTATGAGCTATCAGGTATCGCCCGAGGAGGCATTTCGGAATGCGGGGCGTTTGCTGAAAGAAGCCGGAGCGAGTGCTGTCAAGGTCGAGGGCGGTGAGCGTGTAGCTGATGCCGTGAGCCGGATGACGGAGGCGGGAATTCCGGTGATGGCGCATCTCGGGCTTACGCCGCAGAGTATTCATCAATTCGGAAGCTATAGAGTACGCGGCACCGACGATGCCGAAGCTGACCGCATAGTCCGTGATGCGAAGATTCTCGAGGAGGCAGGCGCATTTGCAATAGTTCTCGAAAAAATTCCGGCTGACCTTGCTGCAAAAGTAACCTCATCGGTGAATATTCCCACGATCGGTATCGGCGCAGGCGCAGAATGTGATGGTCAGATCTTGGTCTATACCGATATGCTCGGACTGACGGTGGACTTTAATCCACGTTTTGTGCGGCAGTATGAGAACCTCTACGAACGGATTCATAGCGCCGTCACCCGCTATGGCGACGATATCCGCCAGAGGAATTTCCCGAATACCGATGAAAGCTACTAACGTCTTGTATTATTTGATCTTGAAGAGAACCTCACAATGGCCGACTTTACCTTTCCCGATGACCCTCAAGCTCCCAAAGAATCGCCTGCAATTATCAAAGAACGCAAGCTGCTCAATAGGTGGAGTATCTTCGGTCTGCTGATTATCAGTTCGGCTCTCGTCGTACTCTACGTGAGTAATGTCGTCCGTGTCAACACCTTACTCCGAGAAATGCAGGAGCATGAAAAGTCCCGCGACTCGCTCATGTATGTCAATCAATCGCTGCAGAATGAAATTATGCGACTTCAATCTGCCGAACGTATTACGGCAATTGCGCAGACAAAACTCAACATGATACAGAATCCTCAGACACCCAAAAGATTACCCTAAAACGATTAGCTTAAAGAACGCAAAAATCTGTTAAACAAACCTACGAAATCGTTACGATAGTAATTCGATAGCAAATAGAAAGCGATTTTGTCGTAAATTTGAAATTCAAACACAATTTTACTAATTTTTTTCTACGATAATTGGAAGGCAATGAACACAAAATCTTTGCATAGAGCATTTGGCTTTTTAGCATTTGCTATCGCGCTTGTAACGTATCTGATGACGGTACAGCAGACTGTTCCTTTTTGGGATTGCGGTGAATTTACCGCCGCCGCCGCCGAGCAGCAAGTAGGTCACCCTCCCGGTGCACCGCTTTTTATCATGGTTGGTAAGCTCTTTCATTTACTGCCATTTGGCGATCCGGGATGGAGAGTGAATCTTGTTTCTGTCTTTGCCAGTGCGGTTACGATACTCTTGCTGTACCTGGTGACAGTGCAGGTCATCCGCAATTTACGGAAAGACAAGATTGAAACCTTCGGCGATGCGCTCTCGGTCTATGGCTCGGCATTTATAGCCGCCGCCGCCTGCACATTCAGCGATACGTTTTGGTTCAATGCCGTCGAGTCGGAAGTCTATGCCGCTTCGACATTATTTGTAGCCCTCATTGTCTGGCTGATGATGCGTTGGCATGAGGAAGCAGACAACAAAGGCCACGAGCGCTATTTGCTGTTAATTGCTTATTTAATTGGACTTTCAACCGGCGTTCACTTGTTTAGTATCCTGGCTCTCTTCTCCATCGTGCTGGTCGTGTATTTCCGCCGCTATGAATTCACCCTTAAATCGTTCCTCCTGACAGGTGTGATTGGTGTTTTGATTTTTGGAATTGTCTATCCCGGTGTCGTCAAAATTATGCCGGCTATGCTCGGCGGTAATTTATTCCGCACGGAAGCACGCGAATATGTATTCAACAACGAAGTATTCATTCAAATCATTGCTCTTGCGATACTTATAGGTTCGGCCGTGGGCGTATGGTATGGCCGTAAAATCGGCGCTCCTGTTCTCAAACTCGCCTGCTCGGCATTTTTATTAGTAATTATCGGTTATAGCAGTTACACGCATATATTATTGCGTTCGAATGCGAATCCTCCGATGAATGAAAACAAGCCCGACACGTTCGCCTCACTCACCTCCTACCTCAGCCGTGAGCAATACGGTGATGCCCCGGGATGGCCTCGCCGGTATCAGACAGGCAATCCTTACGAGCAGCATCACGCACGGTATGGCAAATGGAATCGTCCGCCATACAAGAGAGTATCTCGCTCAGACGGTACGCAATTCCAGGTACCTGATTATTCAGCAATGAAAGTAAACATGAGTGGTGAGATGAGTTTCCTCTGGGATTATCAGATTAAGCACATGTACCTGCGGTATTTCGGCTGGAATTTTGTCGGTCGTGAAGGGGATGTTCAGGATGCGCATACTGCCTTCCTGACGTCCAAAAAAGATAAAGACTACCTCGCCTACAACTATCTTTCGGGCTATAAAGATCAATTCCCGATCCGATTCTTCGCGCTTCCGCTTATCTTTGGTCTTATCGGCTTATGGTTCCACTTCAAAAAAGACCCCAAAATGGCGTTTGTCTACATGACGCTCTTCCTAATGATGGGTGTGCTTGCTGCTTATGCACAGAATCAGCAAAGTCCTCAGCCGCGTGAACG
>JBPOHH010000408.1:0-1715 GCA_052035765.1 Bacteroidota bacterium | reverse complement strand
CGCTCCTTTGCTAACTCTATTGACTTCAGCCAGAAAAACAAGAGTACTGTTGTATATCCATTTGCTTTCGCCTCACGGATTTTGGCTCTGTGTGCCTTGGAAGCAAGAGTTGTTTCAAAGGCAAAGGTATGATTGCCATGGAAGAGTTCGTTGATTCGATTGAGCATGATTTTTCCGGCTTCAATCGCTACTTTTTCGGGCTGAAATGGGGATAATCCTTTGGCAATTTCGTCGGCATTGACAAATTCCATGCATTCTAATAGTCCGGGAAGAATCGTGAAGGAAGCCGTCGTTTTACCGGCTCCGTTACAACCTGCAATTATATAGAGTTTTTTTTCAGGCGCGTCAGGAGCATTTGTTTTCATGCTTGCAAAGTTAGTCAAATTGTTTGTAATTATTGCACTTGTCACTGCTGGTACTTGCTGTATCGTTCTACCGCTTGGACGGCAACGGGTGCCCGCAGGCGAGGTGTGGAATATGCACAACCGAACCCAAATATTTTCAAACTATCACACCACTTCCACCTGATTAAGCTTGGGGATAATTGCATCCCAGCCATAGACTTCTTTGATTTTTGCTTGTAGGGCTTCGGAGGCGGAGAGCTCGCCGTGGATGATATAGACTTTGGGGCTTGTGAGCTTGGAGAGCCAGTCGATGAGTCCTGCTTGGTCGGCGTGGGAAGAGAGCCCTTCGATATTTTCAACACTTGCGCGTACTTTGAAGTATTTCCCGTAGAGCTTGACTTCGCTTGCGCCTTCGAGCAGCGCGCGGCCGCGGGTGCCTTCTGCCTGAAAGCCGACGAGGAGAATCGTGGCCGTGGAATTACCGAGATAATGCGCAAAATACGAGAGCACGCGTCCGCCGGATGCCATACCGCTGCCGGCGATGACGATTTTGGGTTCGTCGGACTTAATGAGTTTATTCGTATCCTGAATCGTGCGTATTTGACGTATGTCTTTGAGCATTTCTTTGCATTCATTCGGGGGCAGTTTGTGCCATTTGGCGTGGCGCTCAAACACGCCTAAAACGTTGGTACCCATAGGACTATCCATATACACCGGGATATTGGGAATGTCACCGTTTTCGCGTAATTTCCAGAGCTGATACATCAGCATTTGCGTACGCTCTACGGCAAAACTCGGAATGATAATCGTGCCGTGTTTTTTATAGGCAGAATTGATCACCTTCATCAATCGCTTTTCGGGATGCTGCGGGTGGAGGCGGTCGCCATACGTGGACTCAATGAGCACCACATCTGCGTGCTCGGGATGCTTCGGCGGGTACATCAGGAGGTCATTATCACGACCGATATCACCCGAAAACACGATAGTTTTCTCACCGATTTTGAGTTCGATAAAGCATGCCCCGATGATATGACTATTATAGCGGAATCGACAGTGGATATTCTCATCAATGCGTATCCACCGGTCAATTTCCATAGGAACAAAGAGCGGCGTTGTATTCTCGACATCTTCCGAACCATACAGCGGTTTAGCCGGGCGGTGCCGCGTAAACCCTTCATTATTAGCACGTTCGGCGTCTTCTTCCTGGATGCGGGCGCTATCTTCGAGGATGATTTGCGCTACTTCGAGTGTCGGCATTGTGCCCCAGATTTCACCGGAGAATCCTTCGTTCACGAGGCGTGGCAAGTACCCGCAGTGGTCGAGATGTCCGTGCGTGAGGAGCACGAGGTCGATGGTGGATGCATCGATGGG
>JBPOHH010000386.1:0-3291 GCA_052035765.1 Bacteroidota bacterium | reverse complement strand
ACTCACCTTTTGCTTTGAAACATTACAAGCAATCCGCGTGCAGCTCAAGACTGATGTAAAAAACATTCGATAACGAAAAGCTATCGCAAAAATCGGGGGTACATTCGAAGGAATTCTACGAAATGATTGGATACGAGATGATGGCACATTTCGAAATTCAGCATATTTCAGCATCATTCACTCGGAATGGGAAATGACAAAGACACGATTGAACGATCTTCTTCACAATACATTAACAGCATGAAAACAATCGGAATAATTGGTGGTATAAGCTGGCATAGCACAGCACTGTATTATAAGGCAATCAACGAACTCATCCATCAGGCATTAGGTGGAAGTAATGCGGCTCAAGTACTCTTGCATTCGATTAATTATAATGATTTCAAAAAATTACAAGATAGCAACGACTGGCTCGGCATCGAAGCGATGCTCAGTAGAATTGCCCTGCAAATAGAATCAGCGGGAGCAGACTGCCTGATGATAAGCTGCAATGCAGCGCATGTTGTAGCAGATGCAATCGCACAAAAGCTCTCCGTACCATTTCTGCATATCGCCGACGCAACAGCAGATGAGATCTCAAAACTCGGCATTTCAACCGTTGCACTTATAGGCGCGAAATTCACGATGGAAGGTTCATTTTTTACCGATAGACTCGCCAAGCGGAATATCCACACCATTCTTCCCGATGTATCCGACAGGGAATTCATTCACCGATTTATTATAGAAGAGCTTTCGGTAGGTGTGGTAAACCCGGCAACAAAAAAACGATGTACAGAAATTCTTACTTCGCTCCAACAGCATGGAGCAGAAGCAGTTATTCTCGGTTGCACAGAACTGGGGATGATCATTCAGGAGTCCGATGTATCGATAAAGATTCTGGATACCGCTCTTATTCATTGTCGTGCAGCCACGGCATTTGCATTGTCAGATGAATGAAGTATAATTTCATAGTGAGATGTCATTTCATGCCAGACGCATCGGCCGATGAATCGCACCATGGTGATACCATGCTCTTTTGATTTCAATACTACCGATTCTTTACTCTATAGATTTCATAATGACTGCATTGTTGACATACGCTATTCTTCCATTTATTTTTCTATAACGCACATAATTCCATACAGTAACGATGAGCGAACTATTCTATAGACAAGGAGTACCCAACGATATACCGCAGATAAAAGAGCTCACCCTGCAAGCGTACGGTCAGTTTACAGATATCATTTCTCAGGAGCATTGCGATACGTGGAAAGCAAACCTATCTGATGATACTATGTACCGAATTCTTTTTGAAAAAGCAACGTGTTTTGTATGTGAACTCGGCGGCGCGGTAGTCGGCTCTGCGTTTCTTCTTCCAAGCGGTAACCCCTACAAATGGTTTACCTCTGCGTGGTCTTATATCAGACTCGTAGCGGTACATCCGGATTACGCCGGACGTGGTATTGGTACAACACTCACCCACCATTGCATTGACCGTGCCCGAGAACAGGGTGAATCCATAATTGCCCTTCATACGTCGGAATTTCAGCATGCAGCACGGTATATTTATGAACGCATTGGCTTTAGAAAAAGAAATGAATTCGTGCTTTACAACAAAAAATATTGGGTCTATACTCTGGCATTGATACATCGGGGAATTACATTTTCCAAAGCCACGGGTGACGATATCGATGCCCTTGTTGAATTTCGGCTCCGATTCGCCATTGAGCTGGCAGGTAATCAGCCCGGCGAAAAAATTAATGCCTTACGATCCCAATTGAATACCTATTTCTCCACCATGACCAAAGAAAACAACTGTATTTCTATCATTGCAGATTGTGATGGTCAGATAGCAGGAATTGGCTCTTTACTTCTGCGGAACATGCCCGGAAATTTTAAAAATCCCTCCGGTAAATGGGGATATATCATGAATATGTACACCGTTCCGGAATACAGACGGCAGGGCATCTGCACGGAAATACTTCACCGGCTGCTTCAAGAAGGAGAAAAACTGGGAATTACGGCGTTTGAATTACAAGCCACTCCGTCCGGTGAACCTGCGTATAGGAAGTGTGGTTTTGAAATTCAACATGCACCAATACTTCGAAAATATGTATCGCAACAAACATAGCATTCGTAATTTTTAGCGGCAGTACACAGCTTGACTTTATTGTGTATAATTGCATGTACAACAACAACAACAGAACTATTCAATACCCTATGAAATCAATGAAAATATATCAGGTCGATGCGTTTACCGACAGGTTATTTTCCGGAAATCCGGCGGCGGTCTGTATTGTAGAAGATACCTGGTTAAACGATGCGTTAATGCAGTCGATTGCCGAGGAAAACAACCTGGCGGAAACTGCATTTGTCCTCCCGAGGGAAGATGATTTTGAGATTCGATGGTTCACTCCGACGGTAGAAGTCGATTTGTGCGGCCATGCCACCCTTGCTTCAGCATCGGTACTATTTGACCAATTGCAGTATCCGCATTCTTTGATTCGATTTCATTCTCCGAGAAGCGGGATGCTGGCAGTTGAAAAGCAACATGACATGCTGTTTTTGGATTTTCCGACCGACCGCTTAGAGCAATTATCGGCTGAGAACACGGCGATAATCGAGCAATGTATCGGTACAGCGCCGCATGAACTCTACAAAGGCAAGACCGACTATCTAGCCGTCATCGACAGCGAACATTCTCTGAGGAATCTACAGCCGGATATGCAGAAAATTGCCGAGCTGCCGGCACGGGGACTTATCGTAACAGCCAAGGGGGACAGCGTAGATTTTGTTTCACGGTTTTTTGCCCCACAATCAGGGATAAACGAAGACCCTGTAACGGGTTCGGCGCATACATCATTGCTACCATTGTGGTCACAGAAATTAGGTAAGACCAGATTAACCGCACGACAACTCTCAAAAAGAGGCGGCCAGCTTGTGTGTGAATACAAAAATGACAGATGCCTGATAGGCGGAAAGGCACGATTATATCTAACCGGCGAACTAACCCTGGAGTAGCATGAAAATACTTGCACTTGAACGAGAAGTCGAAGACACGACATGGGAAGATACCGAAATGCTGTTGGAAGAAGAAGCCAAGCATATTTTTGAACTGTATCTCTCGAATCATCTGCGGGAAATATACTTTACGCAGAACCACAATGCAGTGCTGATTCTCGAAGCAACCGATAGAAAAGCAGCCGAAGAAGTACTCCACCAGCTACCGCTCGTGCAATCCGGTAAAATACGCTTTGAAATTTTCGAACTTGCTCCCTATACCGGCTATACAAGAATCCTCTCACACGCGAA
>JBPOHH010000876.1:0-4427 GCA_052035765.1 Bacteroidota bacterium | reverse complement strand
TTTTTTATCCTCATAATGAAACGTTTCTTCGCAACCATACTCTTGATGCTATACGCCCTTTCGACCGTTGGTCTCTCGGCGCAGATGCACTTGTGCGGTGGTGAAGTCTATTCCGTTTCCGTTAATTCCACGCAGGCCGATGATGATTGCTGCTGCTCTGATGACACGGCTTCATGCGAAGACGAATCGAGCCCAAGCGACTGCTGCACTGACACTGAAGTAAGCGCGAAAGTCCCTGATTCTCATCAAATTACACCACTAGCCGTAGCACCAAGCACCAAAATCTCTATTGCGTATATTTCCTATATTTACGCTCAGTACGATTATTTCCATTCGCTCAACAAAGTATCGTTTTCAGACCCTTCACACGCTCCGCCTGACCTTCAATCTCCGAAATCTCCGCTCTTCCTCCGGCTTCGTATCCTCTTGATATAGCACATCTTCCTCCGTATTTTCCGCTCGATTTCGTGCGGAATTTTCTGCGTTCTACTCTCTAATATTACGGTATCATCTGATGGGTTCCCGTTCTGCACACTCCAAGCGTCAGTCTGCGGTCACCCTTGCCGTCCATACCTTTGCAATACATAACGTATTTTATTTATATTTCAATTACTTATTTACTTTAGGAGTATTTATTATGAAAACAGTTCTGTTTATCCTCGCCTTTGTTACCATCAGTGTAACTGCGTATGCACAATCTATTCCGAATGCAAAATCCCTTACCTTCAAAGTCTGGGGCAATTGCGGTTCATGCAAAAAAACTATCGAGAAAGCTATTAATCAACCGAAAGTCGTGTCGGCAAATTGGAACAAATCAACGAAGATTATTGCCGTAACCTTCGACTCTACACAGACATCGCTCCCGCAAATTCAAAAGAAAATAGCAGAAGCCGGTTATGATAATGAAGGCGCGACCGCGAATGACGAAGCATATTCTAATCTGCATTCTTGCTGTCAGTACGACCGTAAAAAGTAATCAACTACCGTGTCCATATATATTTTCTGTCCGTCCCGATTGAGGGGCGGACAGAGTATTTACCTACTCTTGTATAATGCAATGAAACTCTTTACAATATTTACACTTAGCATTCTTTTTCCGTTCATGTCCTTGAGCGCGCAATCGCTGCGTGGCACGGTATTCGGACTAGAATCCGGCAGCCAAAAACCACTCGCCGGCGCTACCGTTCGATGGCTCGGCACCACCAAAGGAGCAATCACCAAAAGCGATGGCACCTTCACGCTCGAACGCACACAGACTGACACACTAGTCACCTCGTATGTGGGATACAAAACAGACACTTCCGTCGTTCCACGGTCAAATTCATCAGTTGATATTATCCTTATAAGCGGGCTCCGGCTTGCCGAGGTGAATGTCGAGGCAGAGTCTATGTCGACGATTACGCAAGCATCTGCCAAGACCGAACAAATCACCGTGCGGCAGCTTGAGCAATCTGCCTGCTGTTCACTCTCGGAAGCATTCGAAAAAAGTCCGGCCGTAGAGGTGAGCTTTGCCGATGCGTCAACCGGCGCTAAACAGATACAATTACTTGGGTTACGCGGCATTTACACACAGATTATGACCGAAGCCGTACCGATGATTCGCGGGCTGGCCACAAGCTATGGCTTGGATTATATACCCGGAGCATTTGTCAATGAAATCAGTATTTCAAAAGGCGCGGCATCTGTTTTACATGGATACGAAGGTATTACCGGACAGATTAATGTCTGCTATAAACAACCCGAAAATGAGATTCCGCTTTTTGTGAATGGATATGCTAATTCAATGGAACGTATGGAGTTGAACCTCACATCCGCACAGCACCTGAGCGACACGTGGCATACGATGGTTTTCGCTCACGGTCGCCTACAGGATCATCAGCAAGATGGTAATGGTGATGGATTTATCGACATGCCCACTTTTCGTCAGGTCAATGGCATGGCACGTGTACTTCATCGTTCGGAGGAAGGCACGGAATTTCAACTCATTACGAAGGGTTTGCACGATGAATATCAGGGTGGTAGTATGACCCACACGATGTCGGCAAATGATACTTCACATCATGAGTACGGTATTTCGACAAAAACGAATCGATTGGAGGTGATCTCCAAATTTGGGCTCAATCCTCTTACCTTCAATCCTGAAACAAATCTCGGACTGCAAGTCTCCGGCGTGTGGCATAGCACTTCGAGCATGTTTGATGACCGGCGGTATGACGGCACGGAATATCAATTTCAAAGTAAATTGATACTGAGTAATGAATTTAGCGGTATTAAAATAAACTATGGCGCGAGTCTGCTGATTGATGATTTTACCGAAAAATTTGTGGATGTCACGACGCTTCGTACGTTCAATCGACGGGAAATTGTGCCGGGACTATTTACCGAAGCAACGATTTCTGCTATTCGTAAGCTTACGCTGGTGCTGGGACTTCGAACAGATTTTCATAATATGTTCGGCACATTTATTACTCCTCGTCTTCACGGAAAATATGCCCTGACTCCCCTGACGACCCTCCGATTTTCAATCGGTAACGGCACGCGGATAGCCAATCCGGTCAGCGATAATTTATCGGCCTTTGCTAGCTCCCGCACCGTGATATTCGGCAGCGATTTACAACCGGAAAAAGCATGGAATTACGGCGGCTCGGTCACGACAAATTTCGAACTCTTCGGTGATATGTTTACCTTCGATGCCGAAATCTATCGCACCGATTTTTCGAATCAAGTTGTCGTGGATTTTGACCGTTCGCCACGGATTGTGAGTATTGATAATCTCGCCGGAACTTCTTATTCTACAAGTGGCTTGGTACAATTGAAATTTGCACCTCTTTCGTCGATTGATGTGAGTATTTCCTATCGCTTGGTCGATGCCAGGACGACGACCGGAGGGAAATTACGCGAACGCCCGCTAATCTCACCGCACCGAATCCTGACAACTATCTCGTGGTTCACACCTGATCATGACTGGCAGGTTGACGGTACATTTATTTGGAACAGCGGCGGGCGGATCCCATCGACAGCCGATAATCCTGAAGCATACCGCATGGACGAACGCTTCACACCATTTTTCCGCGCAAATGCGCAGATTACGAAGAGGTTTGAGATATTCGACCTTTATCTTGGAGCAGAAAACATTACAAATTTCTTACAGCAGCAGGCAGTGATTTCTCCGGAGGACCCACATAACGGTTACTTTGATGCGTCGCTCGTGTGGGGTCCACTCGACAATCGACTCGTCTATATCGGCGCTCGCCTGCGTATCGATTGATGGCGTAAACGACTGGCAGATTCTTTTACATTTGATTATTATTCAACATCTTATTACTTTTTTGGAGAATTTCCATGAAACAATTCCTACTTCTCGTATCGGCAATCGCACTCATCGGAAGCGCGGGTATATCCGCACAGACCAAAAGTGTATCGCTCAATATTAACCATTTACTCAATGGTACACAATTCAGCACGATCTTTCCTGCGATGGCGCCGGGCGGGTATTACTTCCGCATTACATCGCTGCGGTATTATCTCTCGAAAATCAAGATCAAGCACGATGGCGGGAAAATTGACGAAGCGACGGGCTTGTATATCCTGGTCAATCCTTCGGCAAATAATGAGTATATCCTTGGTAATTTTGATATTACGAATGTAGAAGCAATCGAACTCGGCATCGGCGTCGACTCAGCAGTCAATCACCTTGATCCGACTTCATATCCCAAAGATGACCCACTTGCTATGCAGGACCCGACCATGCACTGGGGGTGGAATGCCGGATATAGGTTCATTGCTTTCGACGGATTTGCCGGAGCTACAAATTCAACGACACAGACAAGCTTTGAGCTCCATGCTCTCGAAGACATTCTCGATAGCACTGTGACAATACCTGCCACGGGAACAATGGTAACAGGCAATGTAGTAATACACATAGACGCAGAATATTCAAAACTGCTCACAAATATTGCGGCCAATGAGGGTATGATCGCCCACGGTTCGACCGGTGCGTCGGCGACACTTATGAATAATATGATAACCTCGGTGTTTACACCGTCCGCCACAAGTTCGGTGCAGGAAGTATCTCCTTCGCCCCTTACCATCAGCCCGAATCCGGCGACGCATTCGCTTACTATTTCAGGAGTTACTCCTTCGAATCATTCATTGCTGACCATTACCGATATGCTTGGACAAGTAGTCCTACGGCGTGATGTGCAAGAAACCGCATTCTCGCTTCCAATCGAGTTAACAATCGGAACCTACATCGTGTCTGTGCAGAACGGCACAGTACTTCAACGTGAGAAATTAGTCATTGTTGAATAATTTCATCTCCTTGAATCAAAACAAGATAGAATGAAACGAACTATCGTGATACTTGCTTTACTCCTTGCCACTATCGGGGGCTGTGATACCTCATCAACGCCCCCTTTGGAATTGCC
>JBPOHH010000280.1:0-2097 GCA_052035765.1 Bacteroidota bacterium | reverse complement strand
CTACAGCTTTAGCTGTAGGAAAAACGACCACAGCGTGGTCGCATGTTAGTAGCAAGAAGTCTAATTCAAACCCACCGAGCCGCTCGCGAAGAAGCGAGGGGCTCGGGAAGAGAAAAACAAAATCCCCCTGACTAGACTACAGCTTTAGCTGTAGGAACATAGGGAAGGATGGACGGCTTTAGCCAAATAGCACGTTTAATATTCCCAGTCCGTCCAGTTGCTACAACTGGACGTCAACACTTACCGCTGAAACGTATTGCAGGATAACAATTGCTGCATATTGCTACTTGAAACTATCACATCAAGCAGAGATAGAAAATGTTGTAGGTGATAAGAATATACGCACTTACCTGAAGTACGGATGAGCAGTACTTTTCATACGTAAGTATTGATGGTCAGGTACACTAACCGACTGAACGGGAAATGTGCGGATAGGAAAGGTAAATGTGTAAGTTAAACTTGTAAAGTTTATAAAGCGACTTCAATGAAAAAAAAAATCTTTGTAAAAAAGACCATAGTAATTTATTGCCTATTAATATGCTCGTTACAATGGAGCTGCACAAAAGAGATTGCTCTTAATAAACAGCTAAACGAAAAAGAACAGGATTTTCCGGTAGAATTACAACTCGTCCGTGTAGGTCCTTTTTCAGATACTCGATTAAAATCCTTCTCAGATAGCGTTACGCTTGGATTTAATAATTTTTCTTCAAAGGATACCTGTATAGTTAATTTTATTGATACTAGTTTTTTATCCCAAAAAACAATTTCAATTTCTACAAATGATACTACTCTACAAGTAAGTTTAAATAATTTGGTATTTATAGAATTTATTTATCGCAGTAAGAAAATATTTATTTATGATAGGTATAGCGGGTTGGATTATCCATTTATCTATATAAATTTACAAGGTAATTATACAAAGGAAAAGTGTTTTCGTGTACTATTGTCAAATACACCAATCCACGATCATGAAATAGGTTAATACATTTTCTATTACTGCTTAGGTTCCCATTCACACTCACATTCCCAATAAACCAATCCATAACAAAAATCATCCTCTCTGCACGAATCAACCTGTTCACTCTGTCGGAGAAAGCATATAATACGAAGCCACCGCTTCCTGCCCGGTATAATTAGGTCCTACCTCGTCATCTGCTCCTTGGTATTGAAGTCCAAAGTGAATATCCCGCGCTCCTACACGCTTGAGTATTTTACGACGCGGGTTGAATTCAAAACCGTGCTGAGCAAACATTTTCTTGAGATATGATTTAGACTGAACTCCTTCTACGACAATGTGTTGATCGTCAAGATTCGCGATGAAGAGTCCGGTAGGAGAGAGCGCCTTGGCTGCTTTTTCAATGACAAATACCTTATCACCCACATAATGCAATCCATGCACGCAGGTGATGAGGTCGTAGCTCGTGTCAGGTTCCCAGGTGATGAGAGAATTCACTTCAAACGCCAATCCGGGCGCGTTTTTGTCATACGAATCAAATGTATCCACCAAGTCTATTCCTTTGAGATGCAACCGATCGCCAAGATGCTGCTTGTCGAAATAGTGTTTCACCTGCAACAACGCTTTACCATGACCGCAGCAGAGATCGAGCCACGAAGCAGTGCCGCGCGATTGCAGTACCGACATCAGGAAATCCTCAGGACGGAAACCAAATTCCTTTTCATAACTATTAACACCGCTCGCATTCCGCGAACGATTCATACGGGAATTGACGACAGTCGGCGACCAGATGAGTTGGGATTCGGGTTTGAGGGGCATGGAGGTTAGGGGATTGTAAGTAATGGTGTGGGGGATTTACATGAAAAATTTACTTAACCGAACTCTGGATTGACATTAATATTAGCATCCCCTGAAGTTCACGCATCTATCATTGCTTTAAGTTCTTCCAAATTAAGTGGTGTCGGACTTACATTACCACTCTCATAATCCTCAATACTTTGCAAAATGGCGGGATTAGTAATCTCATTGTCGGCGATTACGTTCACCTTTTTCACAAAAGAAATAGCTTTGAAAAACTCTAGTGCAAATGCTAGCTTATTCTCTGCAATATCTATATCTACTCTATATCTCATAATGTACTG
>JBPOHH010000200.1:0-3289 GCA_052035765.1 Bacteroidota bacterium | reverse complement strand
TCATTCTTCATCCAATTGAAAATAGAAAAAGTCAATTTAACTGCATACCTTCCAATTAAATAGAAAGTTCCACAATTGCGAACTATTGCGCCCCTAGCGCCTTTTGCGTCAAAAACTACCGCACTACTGTAAACACACCCGACGAGCGCATCACACCCTGCCGCGCAACAAGCGAATACACCCCACTCGGCAAACCATCCACCGAGAGAGTAAAACGCGTTTCGCTCTGCTCAACATCCAAAAGCTTCTCGCCGGTGACGGAGAGAATGGTATAATTGACCGCGCCCATTGTGAATGGAAGTGACGCGCGATCGATGGTAATCGAAGAATTTGTAGGATTAGGGTAAAGAGTCAGATGTGAAGTGTTCGCCACTTCTTCATTTACTGCAAGTGTCTTCATATCCAGTTTCCACAAGCCCGCACCTCCCGTGCCGGCATAGAGCGTGTTTTCAAGTACTCCTACATCGCGGATATCAAGATTCATAAGACCCATAGAAATTGGTGACCACGTTCTGCCCGTATCTGTACTTCGGAATACTCCCTCATAAGTGCCGATAACGATAGAAGTAGAGTACACGGCGACTGCACGTATAGTGGTGATATGTTCTGCCGTGATCTCATCCCACGTTTCGCCACGGTCCGTACTTCGGAATACACGACCGGTGCTTGTATTAGCAAAAAGAACTCTCGGGCAGGCGACTAACGTGTTGATATTGAGAGAATTGAGTAGCTGTGTATTTACCGGCGACCAAGTTTGCCCATCGTCTGAACTTCGGTAGATACCGTTTGTTTTATAGGCAGTATAAAGCATTGTTCCATCGGACACCACATCTTCCGGAGTAATTGATTTGGGTAAACCGGTTGCGGATTTTTCCCATGTCTTTCCTTCATCACTACTTCGGATAATGCGCTTATTGGTATCGTAAATTGCCGATCCAATAGCTATGAGCGTATTATTTTTTTCAATTATTTTTTTGACTTTAGCATCCGAATTCGGTTGTTCCCAATATCGGCCGTTGCTTTTGCTTATAAGTACATTTTCAAGCTGTTGGACGAGATAGATGCTGTTGGTAATTATGAGAGAACGGATCGACGGAACGTAATCAATGCGGCGCTCAGAATACTCTTCCCCATTAGTATGACTAAAGAACAGTTTATCACCGACAACAAGTAAGGAATCATTGGTACCGGTAAATTTCGATACAACTGAATTTGCAATACCTACATTGGCATTTGTCCATTCTTCTCCGCCGTTGGTCGTGCGATAGACTCCTACTCCATTGATGTCGCTTGAAGCAAATACGGTAGAATCATTTGTAGTAGTTATCGAAGATACTTCATTGGGTATGCGTATGTAATTCCAGGTGGTTGCATTGTCGGAACTTCTATATAATGCATTTCCCGGGAAGAGGATATACATCGATGTTTTATCAGTATATATTTGCTTCACAATCTTTGCACCTTGTGAATTCTTGAAAACCGGTGTCCAGGTTTTTCCGTTATCGGTGCTTTTTTTGAGTCCGGTTGACCCTGCCGTTATGATTGTCTTACCATACACAGCAATCTTCGATACATACTTGTTCGTAGAGTCGATCAATTCCCACGTAACGCCACTGTCTGTACTTTTATAACTACCTAACGATGGTAAACTTACGTAGATATCATCATCCGTCACTGCAGCGCTGGTTATTTGATGTTCCTTGCCAAGAACTAAAATTCTTGTCCAGGTACTACCCTGATCCCGGCTCTTGAAGAACCCTCTAGGTGAAAGCAAAAAGATTGCGTCATGTTGCATAGCAATTGTCATCGTATTTCCTATGACAGACGCGTCACAGGCCAATTGCCAAGAGCTTCCATTATTCACACTTCGGTAGAGTCCACTCCTTGTAGCAGCCAAGACAAAGTCACCATTTTGCAGAATGGTGAGAATATCAAAGTCACCGAGACCGGTATTGACAGCCGTCCAATCTTCGCCTGAATTCAAACTTCTGTACATTCCACCGGTTTTGGAGCTTGCAAAAAGGGTCGTCCCCATACATGACAGAGTAGTAATACTCGCAGAATATGGCTGAATGCACTGCTTCCACTGTGCATCGGCACTACCAAAGACTACTACTACCAGCACAAGAAACGTAAAAAAATGTTTCATGGTTCATCCCAAGAATAATTGAAAAAGTAATTTCAATTGCATACCTTCCAACCGCCTAGAAAGTTCCACCATTGCGCCTCGTGCGACTTTTACGTTAAAAATCCTATCGTACCACCGTAAACACCCCCGACACGCGCACCAATCCCCGACGCGCTACCAGTGAATACACGCCTGTCGGCAATGCATCCACCGGTAGTGATAAACGCGGCTCGGGGTGCCCGCCTTCAACTACTTTTTCTCCGGTCACGGAATAGATAGCATATTCCACATCACCGGAAGTAGTTGAAAGAGAAGGGGAAATAATTGTAATTGTAGATGTCGCGGGATTCGGGTAGAGAGACAGCTGCGGCGTGCTTGCCACTTCTTCATTCACTGCAAGTGTCGTTAAATCAAGTGTCCACACCCCCGAACCTCCCGTACCGGCATAGAGCGTATTGTTATGGACAGCTACATCCAGGATGTCAAGATTCAAGAGTCCAAGGTTGATTGGCGACCATGTTCTGCCGGTATCATTGCTTCTGAATACACCCGTAGATGTGCCGGCTATGATGGAGGTAGAATAGAACGTGAGCGCGCGGATGGTGGTGATATGCGGTGCCGTGACTTCATCCCAAGTATCTCCGTGATCTATACTTCGGAAAACACGACCAGCGCTTGTATTGACAAATAGAGCTTGCGGGCAGGCAACTAATGAAGTTATACTGAGAGATTTGAATGGTTTGGTATTGATGGGCGACCATGTTTGACCATCGTCACTACTTCGGAAGATACCGTCTGTTTTATAGGCAGTGAGAAGCTGTGAACCATCGAGCACCAAATCTACGGGAGTATTTAATTTTGGTAATCCTGTGTCTGCTTTTTTCCAGGTTTTTGCATCATCGTTACTTCTGACAATATACTTTTGGTCATAGGTAGAATATCCGCCTCCGATTCCAAAGTACGCATCATTCTTAAGGAGAATTTTATTGAACCGTGTATTATTTAACGGATATCCCCACAAACCGTCTCTTTCCGTGTTGATACGGAGTTGGTCATGATTTTGAACAACAATAACACCCTTATGGACAACTATGCTGACGATATTTGAGATACCGCCGAAATCAAATCTCGTCCACGTCTGCCCATAATCACTACTCGAAA
>JBPOHH010000381.1:0-3499 GCA_052035765.1 Bacteroidota bacterium | reverse complement strand
GAAAGGCAATGGAATCAACGACTGTATAATTCCACGTGCGATTCTCGGCAAGTGATTGCCGCATCATTGGAAACCGTTCGCTGACTTTTCGGAAAACAATTGAATTTCTGCCATAATATTCGTGATTCCCCATCACGTTGATACATCCGACACCGGCATCGCGCGCCGGCTTGCTGATACGGTCGAAGTATTCCCATTCCGTATTGCTTGCTCCCCAGCTAACGGCATCGCCAAGATGAACAATTGCAACCGGCTGATGAGTAAGGATTTGCGGGAATAATATTTCGCGGATACTGTCATTCTGCTCGCGCCAGAATTCCACCCACAATGTTCGCTGTGTGTCACCTAAGAGTATAATCGTTCCCGTTTTACGTTCCGTAGGCATCGGATATTCCTGCACTTTCTGCGGCCGGGCTCCTGCGCAGGCAAGGAGGACGGTCAAGCAGGAACAAAGTATCTTTTGCTTAAACGAAAATGTATTCATGGAACCTGGAGGAGGAAGTGGTTTGCTTAATCCTCGTCCGAATAATCCTCCACGCTTTCGAATGCGCCGAGGGCATCCTGAACGGAATCAAAATAGTCAAAGAGCCATTCGAGCTGGGAAATCTTTAACAAATTACGAACTTGGTCGCCGACACCTACCAAAATCACCGGTGCGTCGTGTTCTTTCATCTGACGATGAGCGAGGAGGAGTGCGCTGAGTCCGGCGCTGTCGCAGAAGGTCACTTTTGATAAGTCAATGATAAGTCCGATTACATTCGGCTGACCGATGATGAGCAATTCGGCTTTTACGTCGGGGGCATTGAGAGAGTCTAATTTGGGCTCTTTAAGGGTAAAAATGACGATATCATCGTCTTGTTCTACGGTAAATTTCATAGCATGTATCTCTGAGAATATGGAGTAAAATAGGATTGTTGTGTCTTGTACTGCAAGCAAAAATCCGAAATTTTTCGTGACGGACAAACCTATTTCTTTTCGAAGTGCCGAAAATTCACACCTTAGCCGCGTTCGGCGTTCTTTTGACCTATCATTCCGAGATGTGTATGCGCAAAATTATCCGTGTATTTGAGTCCATAGCCGAGCATGCGATCCATAGCTGCATGGGTAAAAAGTATCGTGCCGGCGAGGGTGAGCAGTGGAATGGAGGCGGTGTACCCAAGCAGTCCGACGGCGACGGCAATTCCGCGGTGATGAAAAAGATTATACGAGGCAGCCCCTACTTTTGAATTAATCAAATATCCGAGCATACCGATATCAGGCGTGAGTAATAATCCCCAAAATGTCCACCATGAATATCCGAGTGTGCTGAAAAATATCATGCCGAATGCGAATAACGCGAATTCTTCCAATTGTAAAAGTAATTTCATACTTACCTTCTAACTAATTGTTTTAAAATACATGTACTTCATTGTTACTTATTCAATAGTTGCAGCTACCGGCTTTCTGCTTTTGACGGCAAAAAACGCTACGCCCAGCATCATCGCTCCGGCTATCGCGAAGCACCAGCGCATTCCGGCATGGGAGGCGATCCATCCGCTCATCGAGGGACTGATTAAGTTACCGAGCAAGCTTGCGCTTGATGCGAGCCCCATGAGTCCGCTGCGGTTCTCGGGTGGTGTGTTTTTGCTGAATGCTGTATAGAGCGTGGGGATAATCGCAGCCGTAAAAACACCGATAACTGCTCGTAATCCAAAGAGATATTCATAGCTCGGCACGAAACTCTGCACGATGGTCGACACACCGACAGCAAGAGCGGCGATTTGCAGTGTTTTGACAAAACCCTTGCGGTCATTCCGGCGTCCCCAATAGGGTGCGAACAGTATGCTGAACACACCGACGATGCCGACAATCACACCGGTGAGCGTAGACAAATATTCGGCAGGAGCTCCTAAGTATTCTAAATAGAACGGCATAACGGGTGAGACGAAGACGATAGACGACTGTGCTGCGACGATGAGAAGCAGGATATTACGCAGCTCGGGAGTGCGCCATGCATGCCGGAAATTCTCTAATACGGAATGACGCTTTTGCTTTTCAGACTCCACTTCTTTCTTTTCCACGACAAAATAGATCACAATAGCTGCGCTCACGAGGCACATCGCACCGACAAAGAAAAATACATTGCGCATGCCGATGGCATCCGACAGTACGCCACCGACGAGTGGACCTACGATATTTCCGGCTGATATTGTCGATTGAAGCAGACCGATGGCATAGCCGGCGCGGCGTGCCGGAGTGGTGGCCGAGACAAAGGCGAGTGTGGAGGCAATAAAGCCGCTGACGGCGCCCTGAAACATCCTCAGTGCCAGCAACTGCCACACCGTCTGCGCGAATCCCATGAGTGCCATTGCGACGGCGAGTCCGATAATCGCCCGTACGACCATGAGCTTACGTCCGTACTTATCACCCATTGCGCCCCATATCGGTGAAGTAATGACGGAAAATAAAAATGGAGCGGCTATAATTAAACCGCTCCATTGCTGGGCTTCTTCGAGCTGTGTCACGCCGAGATGACGCACATAGAGCGGCAAAAACGGCAAGCACGCGCTCATGGCGAGCATCGCAATAAATTGTGCAATCCAGAGGACATAGAGATTTTTTTTCCAGAGAGGCATCTCGGCAGAGGACGTCATGAAGCGGCTTCGGGAAGAATGTTGTCGAATCGTAATACGCCGACACGACGATTCCGCAGCATTTGTAGCGTAGAGAAATTTCCAACGATGAAAGAAAGTATGTCGGGTACTCCGGCATACTCTCCCATCAGGTACATACACGCATTTGGGCAGGATTAGGGGTGCTTGAGGCTATGCAAACCGAGGTAAATGGCCGTAATGATGCAAAATAAGTGTAACTAATTGTTTTATTAGGTAATTGAATGATTTTATTTCTGGTATTTGGTGGAGCATCACCACCAAAATCCGGTATTTTTATGTAGAAGTTTTATAGAAGTACGAACAGATAGGCGATTATGTATATTGCATTTATAATCATCGTAAAGGTCGCTGAACGGCCGGAGTGAAGATAATAAAACGGTGATTTAATATGTCTGGCACATATATTGAGAGCACGATAATTCCCCCTAATTTCTCTATTTTTTAATCTTATTCCAGAAAGGAATATTGCATGGCTGAAAGTACGCAACATAAGTTGAGCCGCATTCGCCCTCCTCGGGTACAAATTACCTATGATGTCGAGACCGGTGGCGCGATTCAAACGAAAGAACTGCCGTTTGTGGCAGGAATTTTTGCCGATTTATCCGGCAAGCCGCTTGAGGCACTTCCGAAGCTCAAAGACCGGAAATTTATCGAGATCGACCGTGACAACTTCAATGATGTCTTGGCATCTTCGGCTCCACGTCTTACACTTCGGGTAGACAACAAGCTCCAGAATGATGGCAGCAAGGTCAATGTTGAGTTATTCTTTAACCACATGGACGACTTCGAGCCACTGGCAATCGTTAAACAGGTAGAGCCGATGCGCAAGCTTCTCGAAGCACGCC
>JBPOHH010000796.1:0-3275 GCA_052035765.1 Bacteroidota bacterium | reverse complement strand
GCGTCCTAAAACGCCAAACCCCACGAATGCATCGTGGGTTTTGGCGTTTAGATGAGGGTATTGTTTAGTTCTTCCGCACCGGTATCCAGATTTCTTCCTCCGATTGCGGGTCATTATGTCTATACTTTGCTCCCATTACGGCAAAGTGTGGGCGGTCATCGAGCAGGTAGCCGGACGCCGGCAGCCATGTCCGGAAAATAGCATCGTAGGTCGCTTTGGCTTCGCTTGCCGGACCATAATGCACAAACACTGCATACATTCCTTCCGGCACCGACAGTGTCTCCATTCCATCGGGAACATATTGATTTTCCGAGACTTCGACGGCTGCCCATTTGTCAAATTCAGCATCGATGCTCATCGATGCAAAAAAATTATGCGGATAGACTTCCAATGAATATAAATCGGTGCCGACCATCAATGGAATTTCCTGCTTGCGTGGCATAAAAGCACTCCAAAGAATGGCGGGATTCATCGTCGCAAATGTCATCGTTCGACGCATTCCGACAAGCGTTTTTGGGGAAAGGTGTTCTATTCTTGGGTTCATAAGTAGATGATACTAAATTGAATACAATCCGGCTCTCAGCCGTACGATTTCACAATACATGCGAAACTACCGATTTATACATTCACCGGCAAACCTTACGGTATTGCAACCTCTCCTGCCAGTCTCCTCAGCTACGAATTCACACAAAGATTTTTGGTCGTATGGTCTCAGGAACTGTACAACAATGATCAATAAATGGTGAGCTTGAAAATTATCTTGGTCATTGCTTATCATAGAAGTAAATTGCAGAAAAATTCCCATCGGAGTATTCGTGAATTCAACGCTGCTTATCTTTACTAAATATCCACATCCGGGCACAGTCAAAACACGGCTCGCGGCGACCGTCGGTCAAGCCCTCGCCACCGAATTCCATGCCCGCAGCGCTGAAAATACCTTCCGCCAGGCAGTAGCCGTTCAGGATGCAATGGATGTGTCGATATGGTATGCAGGTAGTGACGACCACGAAGTGATGCGTCATTGGCTTGAGGAAAGCAACCTTTCATTCCCGATTATCCCTCAATCAGGCAAAGACTTAGGCGAACGTTTACACCATGCCGTATTTCATGCCTTCGAGGCAAATGCCTCAACCGTTCTGATTATTGGCACCGACACACCGGATATCAGCCCGGAACTACTCCGCGAAGCACAACTTGCATTACGCACGAAAGACATCGTGCTCGGTCCTGCCTTCGATGGCGGGTATTATTTATTGGGAATGAATCGCTACTCTCCTACCCTCTTTGAGGATATTGCGTGGAGTTCGTCCGGGGTGGCCATTGAAACCATTCAGAAAGCACATGATGCGCAACTCAGCGTCGCCATGCTCGACCCACTCCTCGATATCGATACCATTGAAGATGTCCGACAGTGGTTGAGACTGGAGACGACACGCGAAGACCATCCTCTCTATCCTCTTGTCTATCAACTAAATACACATGAATAAGCAAATTCTCCTTACGACCGATCGCCTCGATCTCCGGCAGTGGACGGCGGACGATGTGCCCCTGTACACCGCTATGAATGCCGACCCTGACGTGATGAAGTACTATCCGCGCCTGCAAACCGAAGAAGAATCTGCGCAATTTGTGGCTGCGCAATCGACAAGAATAGCCGAACTCGGGTATGGTTTATTTGCCGTAGAATTAAAACAAAACGCTGATTTCATTGGATTTATTGGGCTAAGCGTGGCAACATTTGACGCTGACTTCACGCCCTGTACTGAAATTGGCTGGCGACTCAGAAAAGAATTCTGGAATCAAGGGTATGCCACCGAAGGAGCGAGAGCATGCCTGGAGTTTGGATTTAAAAATCTGCAACTTGAACAAATATATTCCTTTACCGCAACGCTCAATCAGCCGTCGGAACGGGTGATGCAAAAAATCGGAATGTCGAAAATCCGGGAATTTCTGCATCCGCGTGTGCCGGATGGGAATATGCTCAAGCCCCATGTATTGTATCGTAGCACTCATGACCACATTACTACATAGATCATGTAATCATTTATTATCTAACAACTTAACACAACATATATGAACTACTTCGACTCCAAGGATCTCGGACGTTTTGCCGAGGTTGGCACATTCCGCAAGGAATTAATGGACAAATTTTTCGACTATTACGGCGCAGTGACCGGTGAAGATGGCGCGCTCTCCAAACGTGAAAAAGGGCTCATCGCGCTCGCCGTCGCACATGCGTTGAAATGTCCGTACTGCATCGATGCATACTCAACTGCTTGCCTCGAAAACGGTTCCAATCCGGACCAAATGACCGAGGCAATTCATGTAGCTGCTGCCATGGCTGCCGGTATTACTCTCGTTCACGGCACACAGATGCTCGGACATTTAGAACGTGCAGGTGCAGCGTAATTCTCTATTTATCAATAAGTTTTAAGTATTATGTTCCAACCAGACGAAACGCACTCCGCATATATCGATCTCCCAATTGTTCTAGAGCAGAACAATTCTCTATATAATTTCGAACATGCTCTTGATAAGCATTCCCTGCATCTCACGCCGCTTTCGATTGATACGTTGCAAGTCAATATCACAAAGCTTTGCAATCAGGCATGTCTCCATTGTCATGTCGATGCATCGCCGAAGCGCACGGAAAGTATGGACGTACGAACCATTGACGCGTGCCTGGAGATTCTTAACAATCATCCTGAAATAAAAACAATCGACATCACAGGCGGCGCTCCCGAACTCAACCCACATTTCGATTATCTTGTTATCAATGCCAAAGCTCTTGGCAAGCATGTGATGGTGCGGCATAATCTTACTGTGACGCTCGACGGGAATCCCGTGACAAAGGAAAGTAAGGAGTATCTGCCGGAATTTTATGCCAAGCACCAAGTGGAAGTCATCTCTTCACTCCCCTATTATCAGGAATTTTTCACGGACAAGCAACGCGGTAAAGGTGTATTTACGAAGAGTATTGAGAGCGCTCAGCGACTTAATGCCGTGGGCTTCGGGAAAGAGGGTTCGGGTCTGATGTTTAATCTCGTGTATAATCCCGTCGGCTCCTTCCTGCCCGCCGCGCAGGCGAGCTTGGAGCGTGATTTCAAGCAAGAATTACGCGAAAAATTCGGGATTGAATTCAACCATCTCTACACGATGACCAATATGCCGATTAACCGATTCAAGGAGAATCTTCAGCGTAGCGGTGGATATGAATACTATATGGAGAAATTGCTCCATGCCTGTAATCCAAGTGCCGCGCAGGGCGTGATGTG
>JBPOHH010000826.1:0-3229 GCA_052035765.1 Bacteroidota bacterium | reverse complement strand
CCGGGTTATACTTCATTACGCCGGGCAAGTGGACATACTGATGGAGGTAGAATGCTTGTGTTTAAGCGCCCCAAAAAAACAGAACCATAAAAAGAAATGATTTTCCCATTCGGTTAGGCAGGCGTACCCACACGCTGAATAAAACACCTGAAAGATAGAATCGTGATAGTTGATATAGCTTTAGGTGAAATAAACAATTAAGACAAGAATCCGGCAAGGCATTTATTGACAAGCAGTTAAACTTAAAACTTTATGAGCGATTTTAGTATCTCAATTATTCCACGACAGTCAAGGTATCCCAATAGCACAGCCAAAGCAAGGGAAATTGCGGATTGGTTGATAGCGAAGGACATCATCAAGCCGACTCTTTCAGATTGTATTTTAGGTTCGTCGAATGGTTATGCAATATCTGATGGAGCAAAAGAAGTCACCGTATTTCCGAGCAGCTTACCATTTCATCTTACAGTAAACGGACTTGAGATTATTACCGAGAGGCAGGTATTTGACACCGGGCAAAATTCCCTTGACGAGTTGATTTGTCCTAATTGTACTACCAACATTGCCTTCAGCGACTTGGACTTCAATGCATGGAGCAATCACGAAAGCGATACTTTTGCTTGTCCTCAATGTGGACACGAATCAGAAATACATGATTATACCTTTGAACCTAACTGGGGATTTAGTGACCTTGGTTTTACATTCTGGAATTGGCCTGACTTTACAGATGACTTTATTGAGGAATTTGCGATGAAATTAGGTTGTGATATTTCAGTAGTTAGATGCAGAGTTTGACGGTATTTTACAAGAAATTGATTGCTACATACTTATCATCACACTCTGATCGAAGATAGGATTTTCACCGCACTCCACTTCAAAAACTGACGTATTTCCCTACTCTGCTTCCGCCCCATCCCGAATTGCCGCTCGCAGTACATCAAGATGTATATCATTGATAGATTTGAATTTAATGCAATATCCCGTTATGCTTGCCTTGCCGAGTGTTGGAGCATATCTTGCCGATAAATATGATTTGTCGTTGATACCGAGGATATAGATGGAAATGCCGGTCGTGTTGGCGCTCATGCCGATCTGGTAGAATTCTCTCGACGTGCCGTTTGCGTACCGCATGGTACGCTGTCCGTAGCCGATATTTGGATTCGAAACGGTTTTGTTGTCTGCGTTTTTCCCGTCTAAAAACCACACCCTGCATCCGGGCATTTTTTCGAGAATAATACGGTGCAACTCATTCATTTCACTCCGCTTGGGTTCGGGCTGGGCGGCAATGTATGCTTCGATTTGTTGTTGTATGTTCATCGTTTTAGTACATGAGATTTGAAAATTTTATTCCTTTTTCAGGTTAATTTTCAATACTTCTGCAAGATACTCCAGGGTCATTGCAAATCCTTCTTTGAAACCCATTTCGATCATTTTTTCCATACGTTCAAGCGAATCATTGGTAATGCAAATATGCACGGTGGTGATTCCATTTTGTTCGGAAAAAGTGAGGTCCCAATTCGAACCCGGCAACGAGGGATTTTCATTGGCATCTGCAAAGGCACTAAAGTACGTGAAATTGGTTTTGGGGCTAATCGACGTATAGGACTGAAGCTGCCAATTTTCTTGTCCTTCAGGACTTACCATCGCATAGAATCTTCGGCCGCCGACTCTGAAATCCATGTGTTTTGTTTTTGAAGTATAGGGCTTCGGCGCCCACCATTGATCTAACAGTTCGGCTGTCGTAAATGCATCCCACACCAGCGCTTGCGCAGCAGCAAATTCTTTGATCACAACGACCGTTTTGGCTGCTTTGTCAACGGTCATATCAAATTGTAAATTGTTATTCATGAGAGTGTTATCTGTATTGTTCCAAGAAGTTTTTTAATGATACATCGAGAACACCATTCCACCCGATTTCAAATTTGTGATATTCAAAATCCGGATTATCTGCGGGGAATGTTTCGAGCCCCGAATGGGTGAGGATTAATTTTGTGTATTCTCCCTCATCAAACAATTCGTAGGAGAGATAAGAGATGCCATCGTACCCGACAAAACACCAGGTATGCGTTAATTTTCGTTCGGGAAGTACCTCGACAATTTCGAAATGATGCAGGTATTGGGTGCCGCCGGGTTCGCCGCCGGTCACTTCGAAGGTAAATCCCACTTCCGCCTTAAATTCCGGCAGATCGAAATACCATTGTTTCATCAATTCTTTTTCCGTCAAAGCGCGCCACACATTTTTTCTGGATGCTTTAAAGATCCGTTCTGTTCGAAATGTTTTGGGAGTCATATTTTGGGGTATTGAGAATACTACTTTATCAAGGGGTCAAAGACAACATCATCGAGTTTCTCTCAGCATCGCATCGAGATTATCCATTGCCATGGTCAGACCTTCTTTAAAGCCCATCGCGATTGTCTGCTCAAGCTGAGCGAGGTCGGGAAACTGCATAATGCCATAGACCAGAGTATGAGCTCCGCTGTCGCTGAAATTCATTGTCCATACTGATTGCGGCATGTGAGGATTGACGGTGCCGTCGGCATCACCGAAAGCATCATTGGCGGTAAAGAGTTGCTGAGGTTCGATGGTGACATACTCGGCGATTGACCAATGTTCCTCACCATTGGGTCCGACGGCTGCATAATGCCACTTGCCGCCTTCGCGGAAATCCATTGTTTTGGTGCGTGATTTCCATGGCTTGGGCATCCACCATTGGTCGAGGAGTTCGGACTTGGTATAGCAATCCCACACTGTAGGGCGACCCGCAGCGAATTCGCGGCGGATGTGGATGGAGTTGGTCGCGGTATCAACCGTAAAGTCGAAGAAGAGTTTTGTGTTCATTGTTGTTGTTGTTGAGTAAGGGTTAATAATACATTGTCCAATTGAGTAAACCGATCTTCCCACATCGACCGGAATTGCGAAAGCCACGTATCAATTTCCTGCATTTTGGTTGGATTTAAATGATAGTAAATTTCTCTTCCGGACTGCTCGGGTATGACGAGTTCGCATTCCTGCAGAACTTTAATATGTTTCGACACGGCCTGCCTGCTCATATCAAATTTTTCTGCAAGTACATTGGGTGTAAGTGCTTGGACGGCTATCAGCGCTAAAATAGCCCTCCGCGTTGGATCTGCTATGGCTTGGAATATGTCTTGTTTCATCGTTCAATTTCAATTGTGCAACTTTTCGGTTGCAAATATACGCGCAACTTTTCGGTTGCGCAAATTAAATTTT
>JBPOHH010000469.1:0-1893 GCA_052035765.1 Bacteroidota bacterium | reverse complement strand
GCAGCAGTTCCCGGCATAATAAATCACTTCGGATAACTCCTAAAATAAAATGCAAATTTGCATTTGCAGATTACGTTTTTGCAGAAGTAATGCTTCCGACTTTTTTCACGGAAATAAAATTTATATTAACAATCACACTAAGTAATAAACCGGGTACAAAAAAAACCATACGAACGAGCAAAGATCTACGACGTGTCTATCTCTAGCGTACCGGCCGAGTAACCCTTTGCAATTGCCTTCCACAACACCTCCCAAGAAGGGATGAGATAACTTGTAAACAGCTCGATCATCCGATGCCACAAAGAGATTAGAGTACGCCGTGACTGGCGTGCACTTTTAAATAGCTCACATCCCCACGCTTGGAGCTGATCAATTAAAAAAGCCATGAACGTCAAACAACCAAAAACTGAACTCAAATTTTTTTCGCCATGTCCGTAATTGTGCTCTAAATTGTAACCTTGATTCTTCAGTGTGTTAAACGTTTCGTTTTCTATTTTCCAGCGCGCTCGACCTCCTTGCATGACTTTGAAAACCGTCTCTTTCGTTAGTTCGATATCAGTGATCCACGAAAAAATAACCTCCTTGCCTTTTTTAATTTGCCAATATTCCAAAAAGTTAACCAGCAAATCCGGATGGCTTTTATTCAGGCGAACTCCGTTAATAAACCGAAATCCGTGAATAATTCCTGCGTCGTCAATCTTTTCAAATTCAATGGCTTCCCCTTGACACATTTTTTTCTGGATCAAATCAAACAAATGGGAATGATCTCCTTCTTTGACGCCAATAATGTAGCTCATTCCTAATGATTTCAACAACTTAAGGTGTGGTCCGTTCGCCGACAAACTGTCCTCTATGATAATCGGCTTCAGGTGCTTGTATTGCTCGCTCAGGTGCTTCAGCAACCTTTTCGATGCATTACGCTCACAGTCATTTTTGTTATCGCCGTCCTCTTTCATGATTGGCTCCGGCATCAGGGGAATAACCACTGGGTAGTCCGGGTGAACCACCGTTGCACACAACAGCTGATGATAATATTCTTCTCTCCCATCCCGGTGCTTCTTCACACAACACTGCGGACAACTTGTAGCACCGGAACTAAAATGCCCGGTACCATCAATGGATACTAATACGTGACCATTCATAAAATGGTATTGCTCCATCACTCCGGCCTGCACTGCACTTTGATGGAGCGCACAAAAGCTCGAACTCAGCTGTCGAAAGTCAATTTCGTCCAAGATGCTTCGCATCTGCGTATCCGATGGGGTCGTCTGAATACCATACATCGTCATCAGATTGTGCCGTATGACCTCGTTTTTTCTTTTTTCATCGAACTGAAGTAGCGACGGGCACTTCATTGAAAACATAGCAAGCCCAGACATCAAAGCATCTGATAAAGGAATTGATTTGCGATTCGTGCGCTGATCGACTATTCCATCAAATGACGAACGAGCCTGCTTGAGTAAATTCGAAGCCGATAGATCTTCCGAATTTGATGTGATTTTCCAAGAAATGGTTTTTTTCATCTTGCAGCTAAACTTAATCAGATAGATGTCAAAGTATACTACTAAAATGCAAAGTTAGCCCCTTCACCGAGGCTGAAAACGCCTCGTAACTTGTTGTTTTTAGTGGGGGAAATTTATGCCGGGAACTGCTGGCTTTTCGATCAGTTCCTTGATCCATGGGCGGTCTTCGCAACACCGGATCACACCATACTTGCTGGCGTCGCGCGAATTCGAGAGCTCATATGTCGCCACGACACCACGGCAGCGAGGGTCATTCGGTAGTGACAGCTCGCGTTGCTTCAAGGCATTGAAGAAGCTCGGCGAGTTAGGCTGATCGGCGTCTGTATTCTCGTCGAAGTAATTGTCAGCCAAAACCACATGAAAGACTTCT
>JBPOHH010000512.1:0-7389 GCA_052035765.1 Bacteroidota bacterium | reverse complement strand
GCGGGAGTAAATCCCGAAAAGTATAAGCTCATGATGCATTTGATTCAAAGTGAAACCACAGTATTTTGAATGCAAATTACCACACGGGCGAGCAATTACACAACGATTTTTTTGGGTTCGGTTGGCTATGTTCCGGGCGTTGTCTGCGGGCACCCATGGCCGTCCGGGCGTTTGGGGCTTGAACACTGAGAGCATCACGAAGAAGTGATACTCTCAGGCAGGACGGTTGGTCAGCAAAACATAAAGTGGTAATTTTGAACAAGTAGTATCCACAACTAATCGTAGGCAAGACGTATGATCATCGGTATCGGCACAGACATCGCAGACGTGGCACGGATCGAAGAATCGATTGAGAAATTCGGTGAACGGTTTTTGAAAAAGATATTTACCGAGACAGAGCGGGAATATTGCGAGAAATTTAAGCTCCACAAAGGTCAACACTACGCGGCTCGATTCGCCGCAAAAGAGGCATTCAGCAAGGCAATTGGCACCGGTATGCGCGATGGATTCGCGTTTCATCTCGTTGGTGTGCGCAATGAACCAAGCGGCAAGCCGGTGATCGAACTCTCCGGACTCATGGCCGAGCGGTGGGGCGAGTGCCGCATTCACCTCTCCCTCTCCCACTCCGCTACTCTCGCAGTCGCAATGGTCGCACTCGAAAAAGAATAAGCGGACTACCCTTTTCTTATGAATACTGCTGTAAACGTAAGAAATTTGCATTTGCTTGATGCTTCGACAAGCTCAGCATGACGAACGACTTACGTCACACTGAGCTCGCCTATACGTGTTCAATTACTTGCCTATTTCTTCCCTAAATTGACAACATCGTCCTTGAAAAGCAACCCGCCTATATCTTTTTACTAAGCAACACCTTACGCAGCATTCAACCGCGAGGCGAATTCCTTCTGCCTTCTCTCCTCGACATGCTTTTGCGCCGATTTCATCGTGTCGGCCAGGAGCGTATAGGTCACCGTCCATGCCTCACGCACATCATGGGTAAACTTATCGCCCAAGCCCTTGTCGAGCGTCCAAAGCAGCGCTTCGCCGACTGCCTCGTAATGTGAATCCTCCACACCATAGTCACTATGACGCTTACCGAGCTCATAGACGGTGGGTACAAGAGCATCCAAATTATCCAAGCCCTTGACGGATAAGGTAATCATGCTCATCAGCATTTTCCCCTGCTCCTTCATGTCGCCCTTGAAAAGTGGACGTAAATTCCCGTTAAGTTCAAAAAGTCGTCCGTAAAAAAGTTCGGCTGCCGTATCGGCAATCGGAGCAATCTTGGCAAATGAAGACTGCACTAATCGTCGCTGGTTGTCTGTCACGTTTCTCTTCCTTTGAATAATAGTCTAATAAATATGATAACCTATAATTGTGTACTTCTTGGCTGAGCGGATGCTTCGCCCATGTCTAAATATTCTGCTAATTCCTCGGTAGAGCTGAATTTAACGGCTTCCTCAGATTTTATATTCCGCAGTGTCAGAGAAATTTTCTTCTCATCCGGATCATCAAACTTCACGAGTTTGAGGATAAATGTTTCGCGTAAGGAGGACATACTACATACATATTTGTGAATTGAGTTGTGATTTCAAGTACAAAATTACCGGTGCTCACTCACCGAACCCTCACCGTTTTGAGGCAAATCCGCTTAGCCGGATTTTTTTTAAGCAAAGGAGCAAAGGTGCAGAGATTTCTTTGCGCTCTCGGCGTCTTTGCGGTAAAAATTCATCCTTCAAAAAAATTATAAAAAATAAATTCCGGTGAGTCCGCACGGTGAGGATTCGGTTAGTTGACACCTCTAATTTTGCGTTCAAGAAAACACGACACATTTTGTTTTTATACTTTTTTAAAGGAAAACGCCATGAAGGCAACTCGCACAATCAACGCTCTCGCAATGCTCACACTCGCCATCTGGATTGTCATCTCCGGATGCAGCAATGATGCATCAACTATTCTCGGAAATGACTCCGATACCGCTAGCCGGTCAAGCAAGAATACCATTTCCGCTGTCCAAACCTCCTACAAAGGTCGCTTCAAAATCAATACATACAGCACCGGCGCGGTTGAAGTCTATGACAAAAATGCCAATAACAAATGGCTGGCATCCTACACGGTGAACTGCTATACTGTCTCACTCGCCGGCGCATCGCGCACTCTCACCGAAGGTAATGTATCCGTGACGCACGCAGTATGGGTACGCTCACTTCCTGCAAAATTCACCGGTGATGTCGATACCACTTGGCTCAGCAAAGCACTCGCTGCCAACACCGCCAATACCTCCAGCCCCGATATTCTCGGAATCGCCATGGAATACATCGCCGGCGGCAGCAAAGACGCCATGTATGGTCCCACCTCCGGCAATACCTACGCCGAAGGCTCGGACTTCCACGACTACCTGCAGGTCAATCGCAGCTACTATCCGTACTGGAGCTCAACGTTGAATAAATACCTGAATAACCCCTACATCGATACCTTTGAAGTAGCACGGGCTACCCGCATGGACTGTTCGGGCTTTATGCGCATGATCTGGGGTTATCGCCATAGCTTCGCCGGTAAAAACTACACCGATACCATCCCACTCTGCGTGAATGTCGGCACCAATGACGGCGGCGTAAAAATGCCACGCAAGTCGTTTACTATCGAGGCATCGGCTCCGGGAATTATGGTGTTTACCGGGCATACCATCAGCACGACAACAAACTTACCAAAACTGAAAATCGGGGACTTGGTCTTCTTTGACGCCGACACATCCGACCAAACACAAATCGACCACGTAGGAATGTACATCGGCAAGCAAGCCAATGGTAATTATCGCTTTATCTCCAGCAGAAAGTCTAATAATGTCGGTCCGACCTTCAACAGTGACGGCAATGGAAAATCCATTCTCAATAATGATGGCACCGGACAATACCTCGGTTATGCCAATTCGTTCCGCTCGGCTCGTCGGATGTAATTCCCGGTACGGACACTCATCGGCGATTCAATTTTATTACTTCCTAATTTCTTGTTATTCAAATTCTTACATTATTCTACCATGATTTTAAGTCCTGTAGCCCCGCAAAGTATTCATGAGTCTATTCAACAATTCATGAACCAATGTCCCGAGAATGTACAAAATATATCGAAAGGTGAACTTGAATCGCTGTTTGCGTTCTGCACGCAAGAACTCCACACCGACTCACAGACGCTGATCGCATCGCTGCTTCTCAATGCGACCAACAAGCGATTCTTCAATGAATCGGTGAATGAGCATATTTATCTGAAAAATAACGAGATACCACAGATTCAGCTCTTTTCTATTCTGATTGAAAAATTCCCGTTTGTCAAATACAGCCAACGTATTACCAACCGGGCAATCATCGAGACAATCGGTCAAGCGACAGAAGCGACGATCATTGATATCGGCATTGGTCAGGGCGCGCAAATGCTGAATATACTGGAACTTGCGAAGAATCTTCCAACGCTCAAAAAGCTCCGCATCATCGGTATTGAGCCCTTTGGAGAAGCACTCAGGAAGGCCGAGGAGAATATTACCGGCTTCGCATCTACCGTGGGATTCGATGTAGAATTTATCGGAATTCACGACTTTGCCGAGAATATTGACTTTAGCACGTTCGCCGGTATTTCCTCAACCATTATCATCAATGCCTCACTGGCACTGCATCATATTCAGTCCGCGCAGAAAAGAATGGATGTTATCAAAAAAATCAAGAGCATTCACCCCGCAGCATTTTTGCTGATTGAGCCGAATGTCAATCATTTCGAGACGGATTTCCCGCGCCGCTTTATCAACTGCTATCATCATTATTTTAATATATTTAAAGTAATTGACAGGATCGATGTTTCTCAAAACGACAAGAACGCACTCAAGCTCTTCTTCGGTCGAGAAATCGACGATGTCATCGGTAAAGAAGAAAGCGATCGCTACGAAAAGCATGAAAAAGCCGAACGGTGGATTGAGCGTCTGGAGCAGAGCGGTTTTACGCTCAACAAAACAATTCTCCGGTCGCCCGTTGCCTCCGAGGCAGGTGTGGTCATCGACTATCATCCGGAGGGATTCGTAGGATTTACGAATGAAAATGAAACGGTACTTGCCGTGATGTGTGCGAACTAACTTTATGTATTCTATAATCTTACAATCAAAACCATGAGAACAGATTTTTTCAATAGTGCCCTGCAATCAGCGCAATACAGAGTAGCTCCTTCCCGGAATTCATCGACTGTCGTACTGGATAAGAATGAGCAATCACAGGACGTCGAGCATGCGCTCAAGGCAAAAGTACTTGAACGGTTGCTCCATGCTGACTGGAATCGCTATCCTACGGCAGATTATCGTGATATCGAAACAAAAATCGCCGAATATTGCCGGCTTTCGCCCGAAAATATCACCCTCAGTGCCGGCTCGGCGAATAGCATTGTCACGTTGCTTAATTACTTTGCGTTGAATTCGAAGCACATCGTCATCGCGCAGCCGACGTACTCGCTCTTTGACTATCATTGCAAGACCTATTCGATACCCTACACGCCATGGTATCTCAATGAACGTCTGGAGTATGACCTCGGCACGCTGCCGACGCTTGGTAACAATTCAGTGCTTATTATTACCTCGCCCAATAATCCTGTCGGCAACTGCCTGACGACCGAACAATTAGAGTCGATTCTCATTGCGAATCCCGAGTCATGTGTTATTCTCGACGGTGTCTATTGTGAATTCAGCAGCACCGATTTCACGCCCCTGATCAAGAAATATGAGAATCTGATTGTGCTTCGCTCCTTCTCCAAGGCATTTCCGATAGCAGGGTTACGACTCGGCTATGTATGCGCTGCGCCAAAGATTGCAGCGACTATCAAAAAGCTGTTTTTACAATTCTCGATTACAGACTTCTCCCTCATCTTTGCGCGGGAAATGCTCTTTAGCCCGGAATTCATGGAATGTTCGAGAAAAAATGTCGAAGATATTATCTCCCAACGCAATACTCTCGCCCAATCGATCAAGAGCAGATTCAAAGAAGACATGGTGAAGGTATTTCCGTCGGAGGGTAATTTTCTACTCGTGCGGGTATTCAATGATAATACTTTCAAGAGACTTATGGAAGATTTTGCTGATCAGGGAATTAAAGTATTGAATACATCATCCTTTGCACAACTCCACAATACATTCAGAGTGTCGGTAAGTACTGCCGAGGAGAATCATATTTTCCTTACCTGCATGAGCAACAGTCTGAAAATTAATCAGTTATCGAGCCATATCATCACCAAAGCCGTCGCCTAAAAGTTTTCGTAACGAGTTCATTACAAAATAAACAGCCCTTCGGGAATTTCTCCCAAAGGGCTGTTTTTTTTTGTGTAATTATATTATGTACCAGTCAATGAATACGACACGAGCAACTTCTTGGTATATGATTTACCATCGGCAGTAATGCGGGCGTAATAAGCGCCCTGGCTGAGATGTGACGTGTGAAGGGTGAGCTGATCGCCGGCAGATACCACTTCCCGCGATACTTCTACTCCCAGAATATCGACCAGCGACATGCTGACCTGCGTGTGAGGTTCGCTTGGCAGGCGGAAGGTCACACTCTCCCTGCTTTGACCAACGACTGTGAGCGAGCTTGCAAGTGGAGTATTTTCATCGACATCTGAGATTTCAAAATCTGTTCTGGAAACACCATAACTAGAATTAATATAGAGATAATTCTGAAAATATTTTGCAGATAACGTACTAGAACCCAATCGTTTTGAACCAAGCATATCGTCCCCGCAGAGATTGAGAAAATCATTGTACATAGACATAAGGTGTCCGCCTGACCTCGATTGTACTTTCACCAGTACTCTTGTGCTACCATACAGTTTGATACTTTCAAACCCCGTTACCAATAGTAGAGAATCACTTGCTTGAATACGCTCCTCGATACTCATACGGGACCTCGTAAAATCCATAAAATCTTTCCAAACCGTATCTGACTGTACCGCGATAAGTGTATGATGCGCCGTATCGGCTGCATCTGTACGAGAGGATCCAGCATATAAATACTCAAAGATTTTAGAGGAATTACCTATTATTTTTTGAGAATATAAAGCAGTTATCGGTCTATTAAATGGTGAAATTACCGACTTCCAGCTTGTGCCGTTCCATTCACTGAGATACAAATGTTCCGTTGTGCCATTTTTTGTAAATTCACCACCGACCACGACTTTTCCAAGATAAACAGTAATTGCATTGATTGGGGCATTGAAGTCTGCATTATTGGTATTCCAGGTTTTGGCTTGAAGATCATATTCAGCAAAATACTTTGCCGGTTTGCCTGCTATGGACGTAAACTTTCCGCCTACATAAAGCTTTGTATTATCTACCGTTAAACATCTAATTTCATCGTTTGCGGTAAACTCTTGCCATGAATTTCCATCATAGCTAACCAATCCGATTAGTTCGCCATTCCCCTTGGAGAAATCCCCGGCAATGTATAACGTTCCGTTCGCGGCGGTCATACAGGAAGCACTCCCTTTGATATTGTTTGGTATAGTAGTCCACGTAACTCCATTAAAAACTGCAAGCTTATTTACTGTGGCATCTGTAATAGATACTCCGAACGCATACATCATCCCACGCAGAGTGTCAGTAGCAAGAATCTTCGTGGCAAAATCAGGTGAAGGTAAGCTACTTATTTTTAAATACTCTCCGTAACATGGCTGTATCAGCGCCAGTTCATCGAGCGTAAGCCCGCTTTCGGCGTGAAATTTTGTAAATACATCGCTCTTAATCTGCCGGATATAGATATTATTTACGTTCGTTCGGGTCTCGCCTACAAAGTCGGTATAACCGGATTGGAGCATTAAATATCCAACGGCGCACGGCACATTACGGTCATCGACAAACACCGGAATACGACCTCTGTGGGTAATATTTCGCGGGAATGATCCTGCTTCTGCGTAGCCGGCAAGGAGGGCAATATTATTTGCACGCGCTTGTAGTTGATTGGCAGATAAACCGGTTACGCTTCTTGTTTTTAGAAGGCGGATGACCGATTGGAGGTGTAATTGCACAAGTCGGCGCTCGGAAAGCGCGTCATCACAGCGTTGATTGCGAAACGCATCGACCGAAAAAACAGGATTATTCCACTCGGAATTCACCCGCGAAACATGGTCAAAAACGCTTGTTGCTTTGACCGGGAGGAATGTGGCACAGAGTGCGAGGAGAAAGGCAGTACAGAGTTTCATAAAACCCTCGTGTGTATGGTTGTAAAAAAATATTTCCTCAGAAAGTACGGGAAAGCCCGATTGCTTTCGGGAGGTGAGTACAACTTACGAAAAAATTACGAACTTACCACCATTCTGTAGGGGCGAATTGCATTCGCCCTGGTCGTGCTAGGCCAAGGGCGAATGCAATTC
>JBPOHH010000378.1:0-3730 GCA_052035765.1 Bacteroidota bacterium | reverse complement strand
GCATTAACCATTCATACAAAAACCATATCCGACGGCAGTATTGACTCAACGGCTCGTTGCGAATCCACGATTCGACCGTCGTAGAGTCAATTGTTTGAAAGAGTATTTTGAAAAATATAAGATTAACGCCTTCATATTTCAATGCGAATACTAATTGATCATACAATGTATCCGCCGGCTTGTACCGTGGTGTAAAGACGAGCCATTCCGAAGTAGTATAATGTCTGTTTTTTGTGCTGATTAATGCACAACTCCTCGGAAGCGGTACTGGCAATTGCAGCGCATCGATGATTGCTCCATATCCGACAAGCAGTCCCGTCTCGGGAGCCATTCTGTCGTGGAACATCGTTATTTCCCGTATAAAACCTGTCGTATTCATCACACACCTTCAACTATATGGATAAAATTTACCCGCATAACGTTTACAATGTGTGAATAGTATTTATTTTTCATTTAAAGTTATGAAAAACGTTTATTTATTCCACCTCAGGCTATGTTCTTCTCCATTGACATTTTTGATATCCATGCCCAAAAGCATGTCGGCTATCGACAAGTTTACCTATTTTTGCAAAGTGATTGCAGCGCGTTCATGCTCTATAATTTCCTGCATAGAAGTATCATTCATGATGTTTCATGAGTGTGGAACTCATTGCTGTTCCTGCTATTACCGGTATAGTTCATTTGGAATCGATACCCTTTTGAGCTGTTGTAATGAACGAGTATTTTTTGGAGATTCGTATCAAACATCAAATCAGTATCTGGATATCTGCCATCCGCCCCAAAACTCTTGCGGCGGGTATTGTGCCTGTGCTCATTGGCGCAAGCGCGGCCTATAATCAAGGCGCATGGAACGCCTCGATTTTTGGGGTTGCACTCTTCTGCTCAATCGCCATCCAAGTGCTGACCAATTTTGTTAATGATCTCTTCGACGCACGGAAAGGCGCCGATACCGACAAACGCCAGGGACCAAAACGTGCTGTCGCCTCAGGATTAATCTCCGACCGTACAATGACGATGGTTTCGATCGGACTCACAGCATGTATCTTCTTATGTGGATTGTACTTGGTGTATTCCGGCGGGTTGCCGATATTACTTATCGGAGTTGTTTCTCTTATCTTTGCCTGGCTCTATACTGCCGGACCCTATCCCCTTTCTTATCTTGGACTTGGTGATGTATTTGTTTTTATTTTTTTTGGAATTGTTGCCACGTGCGGCACGTATTTTCTCTTCACCCATACATGCCCGTGGGAAATGTATATCGTAGCGGCGATACCGGGGTTTAGTTCGGTAACTATCCTTGCCGCCAATAATATACGTGATATTGATACCGATAAATTAGTCCACAAAAACACTCTCGCCGTTCGCTTCGGAAAAGCAATTTCCCTGCGAATGTTTACGGCTGTGATGGTTGGAATTTACCTTTCCGCAGTCGCGCTATTTCTCGTGAAAGACTATAATTTCCGCTTCCTGCTTCTGCTTCTCAGCATTCCGATGGCGATTGCAATTATCAAAAAAATATATGCGGCTGAACGTGGAGAGGAATTCAATCAGATTCTGGCAAATTGCGGTAAGCTGCTCTTTATCAACGGGATATTACTTTCACTGTCGTTTGTGCTCTAAATCGTATGCTTACAAGTAAAACATCGATTCTCTTCTTTATCTTCGCCATTACCCTCCTGTCGGTCATTGGCACCGTGTCGCTGCCTCCTGCCTTGCCGGTCATTGCCCAACTCTTTGGCGTCGCAAAAGATGACATCGGAATGATCATGGCAATTTACACGCTGCCGGGCATTATTCTCACGCCGGTCTTCGGGTATTTTGCCGATAAATTCGGTCGTAAACGTATCCTGATTCCTTCGCTTCTTCTCTTTGGTATTTTTAGTATTGCTTGCTTTTTTGCAACCTCGTATTCACAACTCCTGATGTGGAGATTTTTTCAGGGTGTTTCAGCCGCTTCCTTAGGCGCTCTTAATATCGTTCTCATCAGCGATTATTACAGCAATTCTGAGAAGAATAAAATACTTGGTCTTAATTCTGCCGTGATGAGTTTAGGCACGGCTGCGTTTCCGATCATGACGGCAGGTCTGCTGCATTTCGGCTGGAATTTTCCGTTTCTTATTAGTTCGGTTGCGGTGCTTGTCGGCGTGTTCGGTGCTGCATTTTTCCAGGATTCCTATACCGTTACGGCAGAATCGACACTTGTAAAGGATCCCGGCACATCCCGGAAAATCATCTGGGTGTATGCCTTGAGTGTGATGACCTATATCATTCTGTTCGGCTGCTTTATGACATATCTGCCGTTTGTTATCACCGATGTGCTGGCAGGAAAACCTCTCTATACCGGACTCAGCATGACGATTCTTTCGGTGGGCACGCTGCTCGTGGCATTATTTTTCGGAACAATCACCCGGAGGATTTCACAATACAAACTTCTTGCCTATTCATTTCTCATCTATACACTTGCACTTGTTTTGTTCATCACGGCTTCAAGTATGATTCAGGTATTCGTCGCCGCCTTTCTCTACGGTTGTGGTAATGCGTTTAATTTCCCCAACACGCAGAGTATTATCAGTAAACTCTCGCATCCAAGCCGGCTGGCGACCAATCTCTCGCTAAATAGAATGTCCATCCTCCTTGGACAGACCATTGGTCCACTTTTGATGGGCGTCGTCTTCAAATTCTCTGATTTATATACTGTATTTATCGTTGGAATTATCCTCTCGCTCCTTACGTTTATATTCGTTTATTTTAATCGAGCGTTCAATGCAAAGTCTGAACTTCTATGACATACCCCAACTATTTCCGTCAGTCGAAATCATTCCTTTTTTTGAACATAATAATTTTGTAATTTTGCCGACCGACGAGTCGGTCAGTTTTTATTCATTATGAAAGAGCAACTCAAATCCAAAGAGCGTAAAGACGCCAAGCGCGAACTCATCATCAAGGCAGCTATTCATATTTTCGGGCAAAAGGGCTTTCATTCTGCAAAAATTCAGGATATTGCCGACTTTGCCTCCGTTGGTAAAGGCACGGTTTATGAATACTTTAGCACGAAGGATGAACTCTTCCTTGCCGTCTATGACAAGTGGATGGATGAATTCGAAGCCCGCATGACAGCAAGCGCGGACGAACACACGAATCCTGTTTCCAAAGCCGATGCACTCATCGATACTGCAATTGATTTCTACGAAACACACGCGCAGTACGCGGCAATTCTCCTCGAATTTTGGGCGCATGCCCTGCGAAGTGAAGACCCGCATTTCCTGGAGCGCATACGACAAATGAAGCAGACACTCGCAGATCTTGGCGCAGAAGTAACGCGTCAATTAATTGCAGTGAAAGCATTTACCGATGTCGATGCTGTGTCGTTCTCCCGGCTGGAACTTGGAATATCCGACGGAATTTTCCTGCAATGGATCCTCGACGGCAAGTCCTACGCACTTCGCGATGCGTACAAATTCCGTCAATCGGTGATAGGAGCAGGACTTATGACAACGGGATTCCGCAAGGTGATGTCGCTGAAAACGAAAAAACATCTCAAGCTTGGCTTTTGGAAACGCCCGAAAGGGTCGTGAATGGTGGATACAGGTATTATTAGAAAAATTGGCAAGTGGTTGAACACTTCGACAAGCTCAGTGTGACAGTAAGTAAATATTTAGTAAGATATTAGATATACAGTCATGCTGAGCTTGTCGAAGCATCAAGCAAAATTCCAATTTCAAAGATTACC
>JBPOHH010000085.1:0-12452 GCA_052035765.1 Bacteroidota bacterium | reverse complement strand
GCACCAAGTCTTGGAAAGTAACCCGAGGTTCCCAGCCGAGCTGCCGCCGAGCTTTCGATATATCCGCTTTGAGATAATCGACTTCCGTCGGCCTAAAATACCGTGGATCAATTTCTATCAGCACATCACCCGGTGTCAGGCGGTCGCTCCAGCGTGACTCACAGCTTTTGACGATTCCTTTGGTGTCAATTCCGTCACCGGTCCACTCGATTTCGACGCCGGAATATGAAAACGCAGCATTGATAAATTCCCGAACAGAGTAGCTTTCCCCTGTTCCGACGACATAGTCATCGGGCGTTTCCTGCTGAAGCATCAGGTGCATCATTTCCACATATTCGGGCGCAAAACCCCAATCGCGCTTCGCATCGAGATTACCCATAAAGAGCTTGTGCTGTTTGCCGGCAAGAATAAATGCCACAGCGCGGGTAATTTTCCGGGTGACAAATATTTCTCCGCGGCGCGGACTCTCATGATTGAATAAAATTCCGTTGCATCCATAGACATTATATGCTTCGCGGTAATTGACGGTGAGCCAGTAGGCATAGAGCTTGGCAGCAGCGTAGGGACTTTGCGGTTGGAAAATTGTCGTCTCGGACTGCGGAGGCAGTGCCGAGCCGAACATCTCAGACGATGATGCCTGATAAAATCTGGACTTAGAACCGCTGCGACGCATCGCTTCCAGGATTCTCGTCGTGCCGAGTCCGGTAATATTGCCGGTATATTCCGGCATGTCGAATGACACCCGCACATGACTTTGTGCAGCGAGATGATAAATTTCATCCGGCGCGATGGTGTACATGAGTTCGGTAAGAATTCCGGGATCGGAGAGGTCGCCGTAATGGAGCAAGAGTCGTGCATTGGTCTCGTGGGGATCGATATAAATATGGTCGATGCGGTGGGTATTGAACGTACTTGCTCGTCGGATAATTCCATGGACTTCATATCCCTTCGCCAGCAGAAACTCAGCTAAATAGGAGCCGTCTTGACCTGTAATTCCGGTTATTAACGCACGCGGCATTCTGTGTCCTTTATTAAGAAAGTAATTGTATTATCTAGATGCTACAGTCAATACTACTGCCGAACGACAGCAATCTTTGCCACCGAGGAGGTATTATCGAGCAAGGAATTGACACGCACTATATAGACGCCTGTCGGAGCGAGCTCCCCTGTCTCTGTGCGACCGTCCCAGATTGTTTTACGGCTCTTGGTATCCAGCGCTCGAACGAGTTGTCCATCCACGGTAAGAATACGGATTGAGCTTTCGGCGGCGAGCCCTTCGATAACCAATTCACCATCCCGAACAGGGTCGAACGGCTGAGGAAAGCATTCGACAGAATATTCCTCCCGGGGGCGGACGGACAGGGTGCGTACTTCGGAAAGACCATCAGCAGTACCCAGATATGCTGTTCCCGATGCATCGTCGAGTACAATAGAGCGTACCTGATCGCTGACGAGAGGACTATTCTTGGTGGAAATGCTGCCAAGAGCCGTCGTACCGTCTTCATTCAAAATATAGACACCGGTATTGGTTGCCACCCATTTTTGGTTGAGTGCATCGACGGTAATATCATTAATCACTTCAGTAGAGAGAGCCGAGAGTTTTTGAACGGACGGATTCGTACCGCGCGACGCACCAATTGGAGCATAGATGACACATACACCTTCGGAAGTTGCAATCCAGAGCGCGCCATTTTTATCAATTGCCAATCCATTAATTATATTACTGCTCAGAGAGGAATTGGAGGATGTAAGACGCCCCCATATATCATCACTTTGATCGCTGAGTGTAGATTTTTCATTAAAAAATGCCAGGCCGTCGCCGTCATAGCTTCCCAGCCACTTTGTACCGTAATTATCAATAACAATTGACGGATAGCTATGCTTGCCTATCACGCCGCTCGTGTAACCGTACCATTCATCGGCAGTAGTTTTTACGACAATTACCGGCCCCGGATTATCATTTTTGAAATTCGTTACCCATACATTCCCTTTGCGATCGGCGGCGGCTTCTCCGGCAAGTACATACTTACCCGAAGCATCGGATGCAATTGCTTTGAGTTCGGAATTGGTAGTATTGTACATCGTGATTACCGTATCATTCACAATTTTGGCGATTCCTGCGCCCCAATTTCCTGCCCACACACTACCATCGGGTAATGCACTGATTTTGAAGTATCCGTTGGTCACCAATTGAGGGTATTTTTCTATGATAAAGTTCCTAAACCCACCATTCGTATACTGCGTAAATCCACCACTGCGATCGGCTTCCGTTGCACTCCACAGACTGCCTTTGGTATCGACCGTCATACTGAGGAACAGGTTGGAATACGGTGTATTAAGCTTGATTACTTCTGTTATGCCATTCCGCACGATTGCCATTCCGTTGTTCGGATATCGTGGAAAAAGCACTCCCTGATGTACAGAAATCCCGGAGAACTCCGGTAGAGGTGCACTGTTGATTTTCGTACGGGTGCCCGTCCTGTCGAGTGAAAAAAGCGAAAAAATATCGACATAATACAGTGAATCGGCTGATGCACCAAATGAGCGCAAGACAGCCAACTCTTTTAAATCTCGGATAATTGGCGTAAAAACACCATTGTCGTATTCCACTATTCCACTTGGCTGAGCTATATATAATTTCTCATGAACTACTGCGAGCCCGATGCAGCTGTTTTCAAGCAGTCCGCCCGCAGCAGTGTACGTATTCCACACCTGAGGATTACGCAAGGAAGTCGCCGACAGCGGTGCACATGCCAGACCTAAGGGTGTAATCGCCCAGAGAGTGTCGTGAAGTGCTACTATTTTGAGAACAGTAGTATTCGGCTGGAAGCTTCCGAGCTGCCGGATATCATCCCCGGGGGCATCACGTAGGTCGTAGCTGATAATGCCAAAATCGCCGGCAACATAAATCGCCGAGTCCAAGAAGAGAAAATCGTTGATACGACGCTTGGTAAGTGTCGCTTGATTGCGGATATCGGTAATATGGCGGAACTGAAGCTGTGAGTCTATAACGTCGATTACCCCATCATCTGAGCCGACATAGATGGACTTGTTGTTGGGATTATATCCAATAGCCGAACTACTCAGACTCAGCAATGCATCTATATTTCGAAATTCGGTCGTTTCTTTCGTCGATTCCGAATATCGGAATACTCCGCCCGAGGTAGCAGACCATATATTCCCGTTTCCATCAACCGTCGTAGCACGAACGGTGTACATGGAAGTATGTGTTTTCCAATTATCGAGGCGAATTTGCGACATGAGCACCGAGGGTACGAGGGCAAGCAGCAAAACTACGAGGAGGTTTTTCATAATACTTTGGAGATGTAGGATGAGAGAATTTAGCAAACGTAATGTAGAAATTAAACTCAATCAATCTCCGTACAGAAAAGTTGGGAATTATTTGGGGATGAATTATACTGCTAAAATCGCTTTTTTTTTAGAATTGACCAAAAATCCCGCAGCTTCTCGGACGTATTCCGGGTACTGTGTTACAGCAGAGACCTGAAAATATCCATCATCTGCCTGCCGACGACATTCCAATTCAGTCGCTGACGATACTCGGCAAATGATGACCGAGCAAGCTGCACGTATGCTTGTTTGTCCATAAATACCGACGCAATATATTCGGCATACCGTTCCGCGGGCTCCGACACTCCGAATGTATGTCCGTTGATTGTATTGCGAATCACCGACCGTATTCCTCCGACATCGGTACTGATACATGGCATGCCAAAGGAATTCGCCTCCGAAAAAACAACCGGCGTACAGTCGGCCTTCGAGGGAAGAATCAGGAAATGGGATTGTTCGAAAAGTGTCTGTAATTTTCGAACGTCGTCCGGTTGCGATTTTTTCAAAAAACCATGTACTATCACATAGTTTGGAAGTTTTTCCACCGGTGGAATACAGCCGACAATATGCAGCTCGGTCGCAATCCCGCGCTCATTGAGTATCCTTGTCACTTCAAGCGCTACATCCCCGCCTTTACGATACCAGTCAACACCGGCAAAGAGCAGTTTCAAGGGTGAAATTCTTTGCAAAAGCAGCCGTTCAATATCCTCTTCGCTCCGCGTATCCTCAATGTTGGCACCATAGGGCACGACATGTACTTTATTCGGTTGTGCATGATAATCTCTCATTGCGCTCTGCGCTGCCCATTCCGAACTATACAGCGCAGCCGCACACCGATTGAGCGCTGATTGCTCCATGGCAAGAGAATTCCGGATGGTCTGCCGGCTGAGATTGGAATAATCGTGATAGAAGTCTTTGATAACCGGAAACGTGGCATCTGCAATGAACGCGAGTGGCTGTCTGCAGGTAAGATAGGCAATCGGGTAAGACCATATTCCGAGTACTATATCAGGGTTAATATCTTGTAATTGCCCCGAAATCTGCTCAGCATTATAGCGAAGTATCGCCGGCTCTGCCTGCCTGATATGCCGCTTTTTGAGAATTTCCCGGTAGAAGTACTGTTTGCCTTTATAGTAGAGCGCATGTTTCTCTGCCAGAGGACCGATATATTCTATCGTAGCTCCTTGCCTCTCAAGGGATTTGGCAATATAATAGCCGAGTCCCGACCAGCTGTTGGTCAGTCGTGCATCAAATGTCGAAACGTAGGCAATTTTCATAAAAATAAAAGCGGCGAACCGCAAACGGTGGAAGTATGTATTCTATTCCGTAAAGAGTTGAGTTCGGTACAAAACAATTAGGTCCGAAATGGATAAGCGATGATTCAATTGTTGCAAGTAGAGAGAATGTTTAGTATCACTTATTCCGCTCACCATCTTATCGTAGAAACACGTACCACGCACCGTCATGCCGGACGCCGCTGAATTTTAACATCAATTAAATAGATTGCTTGCCCATTTCCTCATAAAATGCAGCCGTGGCAAGTATCCCCTTCTCGAAATTCTCAAGGAGGAAATGTTCGTCCGGGGAATGCGCATTCTCCGTCGACAGACCGAATCCCATGAGCACTGTCGGCGCCTGTAGAATGGTGTCAAAGAGTAGGCATACCGGTATCGAACCCCCTTCACGGGTGAGCACCGCTTTTTTGCCATAGGCGTACTCGAGCGCAGCCCGCGCTGCATTCATACCCATGGAGTCGCGTGGCGTGAGAACAGGATTCGCACCATGATGATGCTCGACCTGTACCTTCACCGTTGGAGGTGCGATGGACATAAAATAGTCTTCAAATTTCCGGGCAATGTCGTCAGCTTGTTGGTTCGGTACTAAGCGCATGGATATTTTGGCTTTAGCGACTGACGGCAGAACAGTTTTTGCGCCCACTCCCGTAAACCCGCCGATAATTCCATTCACATCGAGCGTCGGGCGACCCGATACTCTCTCGAGGGTCGTGTAGCCGAATTCACCGAAAGTAAACGGCACATCAATTTCACGGCGATAGGCATCCTCATCAAAGGGCAAAGCAGCGTAATCGGCGTGTTCTTCGGCTGTTAGCTCCAGAACATCGTCATAAAAACCCGGTATCGTAATCCGGCCATAGCCGTCTTTGAGCTTCGAAATCATATCACATAATGCGTTAATAGGATTCGCAACTGCGCCACCAAAGCTCCCGGAATGCAAGTCCCGATTCGGACCGGTGACCGTTACTTCCATATAGCAAAGTCCGCGTAATCCATAGACTAACGACGGAACGCCCGGAGCATAAATAGGTGTATCCGATACAAGCACCGTATCACAACGCAGCAATTCGCGATGTGTACGAATGAAATCTTCGAGATGAATACTGCCGATTTCTTCCTCGCCTTCCAGAAGTAATTTTACATTTACCGGCAATTCCCCGCGCACCTTGAGATACGACTCAAGTGCCTTAATATGCAGGAAAATCTGTCCCTTATCATCCGTCGCTCCCCGGGCAAATACCTTGCCGTCACGGAAGGTCGGCTCAAAAGGAGGGTTCGTCCACAAATTCAGCGGATCGACCGGCTGCACATCATAATGACCGTAAAACAAGACCGTTGGCGCGTTTTCACGTTTCGACTTATATTCAGCATACACAATAGGATGCCCGTTGGTAGGATAGACCGTCACATCGTCAATTCCGATAGCACGGATATGCTGTGCCACAAATTCGGCACATGCTGCTACATCCCCGGAGTGCTCAGGTGCAGTCGATACGGACGGAATGCGAAGTAAATCAGCGAGTTCGCTCAGAAAGCGTTGTACATTTTCTGTACTGTACTGGAGTATATCGTGCATAATTTTCAGATTGGTAGTAGGAGAATTGCAATTGTTGGGCGCAAAATTACAAAATCACGGTTTCATGCGCGCTTTTTGGGGTGAACTTTTGTTCCCCTTGCTTCCATTCCTCGCCTGCGGTCACCCTTTGCAGTCCGGGCGTTCAGAGGATACGTCACCTCGGTTTATTTGAGATATTAGGTTATATCCGCTTTCCGGCGGTATCGAATTTGAGAACATGTTCGCCTGCAAACGCCATACGAACCTTGTCACCGGTTTTGATACCGGACGCAGCGCTCGTCCTGCAGCACTTCAGCATCCCGGCAGACTCGAAATACACGAGCGTTTCATGCCCGATAAATTCCACCGACCGCACGAGTGCTTCGAAAGAATTGAGATGAGCATCAGGCGAAGATTGGTGGTGGACAATCAGATGTTCGGGGCGGATACCGAGCGTACACTCGGTACCCGGGGAGGCAGTAAAACCTGCTTCAAGTGACATTACACAACCATTATTATTTTCAATAAATTGCAATCCGTCACTTTTGATTATTTTCCCTGAAAATAAATTGATTTGCGGACTCCCGATAAACGACGCCACGAAGTCGTTGGCCGGAGAGTGATAAATCTCATGCGGGGAGGCAATTTGCTGCACGACGCCCTGTTTGAGCACAGCGATGCGGTCGCCCATGGTCATGGCTTCTGTCTGATCATGGGTGACATACACGGCCGTCACGCCCAGTGACCGTTGGAGGGCGATAATCTCTGAGCGCATCTGCACGCGGAGCTGCGCGTCGAGATTGGAGAGCGGTTCGTCAAAAAGGAAGAGTCGCGGGCGGCGGATGATTGCCCTGCCGAGGGCGACGCGCTGACGTTGACCGCCGGAGAGCTCTTTCGGCTTGCGACCGAGGAGATGTCCGAGACCGATCATTTCTGCCGTCTCGCGTACCTTGCGTTTGATGTCCTGCTTGGGTTCGCGCCGGATAGAAAGCGGGAATCCGATATTCTCCTCGACAGACAAATGAGGGTAGAGTGCATAATTCTGAAAAACCATACCGACATCTCGGTCAGCAGGCGGAATATCATTCATTCTTCTCCCGCTGAATAATAAATCTCCGCTTGTGATGGATTCGAGTCCGGCGATCATCCGCAGAAGGGTACTTTTGCCGCATCCCGACGGACCGACGAGCACGAGGAACTCCCCCTCTGCCACACTAAGGGACACTTCGCGGACAGCGAGAGATTTATTATCGTATTCTTTTGTAATAGAAATGAGTTGCAGATAATTCATAGGCCGTATGTTTCATGAAAGGTCAGGGTTGCTTTTGTCGTAAATCAAGCGCTTACGCGTACTCATTGCGACATTTTTTGAGGCAAAAATAGGGAAAAATATGTGCCGAATGACAAGTGATTTTGCGGGTCGATTTATAGTGAAATTTTATCAAATAAGAAAGTTTTTTCCGCTTTGAAATTTAAGGAAATAAAAAAATTTGCTTAAAGTGAAATTTTGTTTGTCTTTTCCCTTTTATCGTTTTAGTTTTGCAGAGAATTTTTTGAGCAGCATCAAAAAATCTGCACTTCCCTCAAGTTTCGCACTCGGATTTTGATCATGGTCGTTCAGTTTTTGCACGCTACTATCGCCTCTCACCTACCGATATACGAGAGCTTTATTGTAGGAGCGGAGTAGAATTCTGCTGAGCGGACATTGGAACTATTGAGAAGAACAAGTAAATGGCAGATAAGCAGTTACGACTCCACAACGTAGAGAAAAACAAGCGTTATTCACTCTATAGTCAGCTCCTGACGATTATGATTGTGGTCGGTGGTGTGTTTGCTCTGGCGGTGATGTGGAAGTCAAAGCAGAGATTGCAGGGTGTACAGGTCTCGGGCATCAAAGCCCTCACTCAGCAGGAAATTATTGAAATTTCAGGACTTGACACATCAGAGCATCTCTATTTAAAAGATATTGAGCTTGCTGAGATTCGACAGAATATCCGCAAGCATCCTTTTATTCGGTCGGTCGAAGTAGCGCATGGAGACAACGGAGTAATATCAATTGCCGTTGATGAGCGTGCTCCCGTTGCGGCGATTAAATCTTCCGGCGGAGATTTACAGTATATCGACAGTGAAGGGAAAATTTTACCGTACCGTCTCTTTTCGGTAGTATCGGATGTGCCGATTGTGCATGGTATCGAAACGGTTGGCAAGGTTGACAGTATCGGGCTCGTAGGTCTGGTGAGTCTGTTGAAGGAATTACAATTCACCGAGCGCGGTGAATTATATCAGCAGATTTCAGAGATTATCTATGAGGCACGCTTATCATCGTTTATACTCCGTTCGGCAGATGCCGGATTTTCGGTGACGGTCGGTACGGTGGCAAACCTGAACGGTAAATTCTCCCATTTGTATGCATTCCTGACGCGAGAATTGCCCAAGCTACCTAAAAATTCAATAGATTATATCGATCTCCGGTGGTCAGATCAGCTCGTGGTAAAGAAAAAAACAGTAGCAAGTAACAGTAGGTAAATACAGAAAATTATGAATCAAGATTTGAGCAAAAGCACGGATGATATTATCGTTGGATTAGACATCGGCACCTCGAAAGTATGTGTACTCGTGGTCGCAACCGATTCATCCCGGCAAACCTTGAACATTTTAGGAATTGGTCTCGCCGATAGCGAAGGTCTCCGTCGGGGAGTCGTTGTCCATATCGAAAAAACGGTGAATTCCATCCGTCAGGCAGTCGAGCAGGCAGAGCAGCAGGCAGGTATTAAAATCAAAGATGTCGTTGTTGGTATAGCCGGTGACCATATTCAATCCCTCCCTACCCGAAGCATTATCTCCATTTCCAATCCTACCAAAGAAATTTCTCATGCGGACGTACAGCGACTTTTGGACGAAGCGCGCAAGATTGCGATACCGTCGGATAGGCGCATACTCCATGTGATTCCACAGGATTATATCATCGACGGACAAGACGGCATCACCGATCCCATCGGCATGAGCGGTATCCGTATGGAGGCAAATGTTCATATCGTGACCTCCCTCTTTACGGCAATGCAGAATATTTACCGCTGTGTAGAGCGGGCAGGACTCACAGTGAGCGACATCGTACTTGAGCCACTCGCCAGCAGCAATGCCGTACTCGACAATGATGAAAAAGAAGTCGGCGTGGCACTCATCGATATCGGCGGCGGCACGACGGACGTCGCGGTCTTTGTGGAAGGAATTATCCGCCACACGGCAGTATTTGCAATAGCAGGACATCAGGTAACTGATGATATTTGCAAGGTGTTGGGAATATTGCAAAATCAGGCAGAGCGTATCAAACGTGAATATGGACATGCTCATCAGGAAAGTATCATGCGCGATGAGGTATTTATGATACCCGGCATCGGCGGACGCAAGCCGCTTGAAGTGACCAAGAGCTTGCTCTGTCAGATTATCGAGCCGCGTATGGAAGAAATTTTTGAATTCGCTCATGCGGAAATCCGGAAATCCGGCTATGCAGATCGGCTTTCGGCAGGTGTTATCGTGACCGGCGGCTCGGCTCTCCTCCGTGGAACAGAAGAATTAGCGCAACGCGTGATAGGACGTCCGGTCAAAATCGGTATTCCGTCAGCGATGGGGTATGGCGGGCTTGCCCCCGAAGTTGAGAGTCCGATGTTCTCGACGGCCGTTGGTCTCGTAATGCAGGGATTACGCACCCGCAGCATCGTTTCAAGCGATGATCCTGAGGATGTAGCGGTGAAGAAGCCGTCGTTATTCAATAAAGTAAAGTCTTTTTTCGAGGATTTGTAGTATTTGAGAAAAACTAATTTTTTTTTGGAGAAATTAGTGGTATTTTAATTTGTCTAATAACTTAATTTTTATAACATAATGAACTTATCGGTTTCATATTTTTTAGGTGGGGGGAAACGTGCCTATAGAAGTTGATACAATACATCAGGGCGCGAAAATTCGCGTCATAGGCGTTGGCGGTGGAGGCGGCAACGCTATTAACAGCATGATTCAACGTGGCTTAAGCGGTGTCGATTTTGTTGCAGCCAATACCGACGCTCAAGACTTAGCCCGTAATCAGGCACCTCATAAAATCCAGCTTGGCAAGGAAACAACCCGTGGACTCGGAGCCGGAGCCAGACCTGAAATCGGACAACGCTCGGCTGAGGAAGACATGGACGAAATTCGTGAAGCACTTCAGGGCAGCGATATGGTGTTTGTCACCGCAGGTATGGGTGGCGGCACAGGTACAGGTGGAGCTCCCGTTGTGGCGAGAGTAGCACGTGAGCTTGGAGCATTAGTCATCGGTATTGTGACCAAGCCCTTCGACTGGGAGGCGCGGAAACGCTCGACCGAAGCCGAAGGTGGAATCAACGAACTCCGCAAGCATGTCGATGCTCTTATCACCATTCCTAATCAAAAACTTATGAATATCATCAGTCGCCAAACGACCTTCAAGGATGCGTTTCAGCGGGTTGATGATGTGCTCTATAATGCTACGCGTGGCATTGCAGATTTAATTTCTCATACCGGTGATGTGAATGTGGACTTTGCCGATGTCCGTACAATCATGAAAGACATGGGCGACGCGCTCATGGGTATCGGCGTCGCAAGCGGTGAGCATCGCGCGATTGAAGCAGCTCAAAATGCACTCAACTCTCCCCTGCTCGAAGGAATTTCAATTTCAGGCGCACAGGGCGTACTCGTTAATGTCTGCGGTAGCTCAGACTTAGCAATGTTTGAAGTGCAGGATGCCGTGAAAATTATCGAAGAAGCAGCCGGCGATGATGTGAATTTAATTTTCGGTATCGTGACCGATGAAGCAATGGGCGATAAACTCATGCTCACCGTCGTGGCTACCGGATTCAAATATCAGGAAACCGCAAAGGTACAGGAAAAAGCAGCAACAGCTCCCGTACCACCGCCGCCGACTCAGCCGCAACCGCAGCCAAATATCCGCTCGGTATCGCCCTCCAATGGCAATGGCATGAGCCGTCCGTCGATTCCGGTTAATCGCGAAAGACAATATGTAATCCCAAACTCCAGCCCAAGCGGCGTCCGTGAATTACAAGAGCTCGATACACCGGCTGCATTCCGACGCTCCAATACTCCGGGTTCAATCAGAATTAACTCCTTAAATGACATGTCGGTAGGAGCTACATTTACGAACCCTCCGGGAATTATCTCCATCGGACGTGATAATGCAAAAGAAGCCGCCATCGAAAAACCGGCGTTCCTGAGAAAAATCATGGATTAATCCTACGCGAACATACTATCAATAAAAAAGCGGCCCGAAAGCCGCTTTTTTATTTGGTGCTAACGCCTTCATTTGTCGATGTTTTCGTTATTTTTGCCCGTAGAATAATATTCGCGAAGCAAACGAAGATAGACAGTGCTATATTAACATAAGAACGGCAAAGCTCCTAACGCTGTTTTGTACAAAACGCCCGGTAACGATCGGTACTGTATGCATGATCTCCTCTCTCATATCACGACCGAACTTCTCCCGCTGATTATCACCGGTGTTCTCCACATGCTCGCCGTGAAATATCGGTGGCTTCCACAGCTCGCCCGACCACTCTGGCTGCGTGGATTCGGGGCGCATAAGACGTGGCGCGGGCTGCTCTTTATGATGTTTGTCAATGGTCTGACGCTTCTTCTACTCTCGCTCTCAATTCCCGTTCGCACAGAACACCCGTTTGCCCTTGGCGCCTTGCTTGGTCTCGCGTATGCGGCATTTGAATTACCAAATTCCTGGCTCAAGCGGCGAATCGGTATCGCAGCCGGCGAACATCACCTCAAGTACAAATATGTATTCTATCTCATTGATAAAACAGACTCTTCCTTCGGCGTCGCGCTCGTCTATTTTCTCGTCTCGGGTATCTCGCTTGTGACCGCCGGTGAACTGTTTGTGGTGAATTGCCTCACCCACGCGCTCATCGCCCTCGCCCTCGTTATTGCCCACATTAAATCACGATTCTGATGCTCCTTTCTCCTCTTTCCGGCAAACTTGACTCTGATACTTTTGGCGCAAAAGCAGCTAATCTTGCCCTGATGATGCGACGCGGCTTCCCCGTGCCGGATGGATGCGCGCTCTCGGTGGAAGCGTTTGACAAGTATTATATAACTACTAATGATGATAGAGAATTGCGCGCAGCAATCACCGCCGAACTCCACCGTATCGGCGCAGAATCGTACATGGTGCGGAGTTCGGCAATCGGTGAAGACTCTGCCGAACACTCCTTCGCCGG
>JBPOHH010000778.1:0-4588 GCA_052035765.1 Bacteroidota bacterium | reverse complement strand
GACCACTTCCACTTCGAAGATCGCGGCGAAATCGACCTCAAGGGTATTGGGATGACGAAGACGTATTTTTTGGTGAGTCGGTAAGTTGGAAGTCGTAAGTCGGTAAGTTGGAAGTCGTAAGTCGGTACGACGTAAGAGGCAAACCATAAAAAATTCGACAAATACCATAGCCCACGATTTCAATCATGGGTCTGCTTGCCAAAAAAACATAGTCCATGATACCCATCTTGGGACTGCAACAAGTCACAAAAAAAAGGCGAATCCTCATCGGATTCGCCTTTTTTATTTCATTCCATTTCAATTACTTATCAGCTTCACCCATGATTGGATCGACCGAACCTATAATTGCCACGATATCGGAAATCATCGAGCCCTCGCTCATGAATTTCAGACCTTGGAGATTCGACGTCGAGGGAGAGCGGATTTTCATTTTCCAGGGCTGACCGGTACCGTCGGACACGATATAGAATCCAAGCTCACCTTTCGGACTTTCGATGCAGGTATAGGTCTCGCCTTTGGGCGGCATTGCACCGAAATTCACGAGCATGAAGTCGTTGATGAGTTCTTCCATCTTCGTGTAAATATTCGCTTTACGCGGAAGCACCGTTTGCGCGTCATCGCTGTGAACAGGTCCCTCGGGCATCATATCGAGGATCTGATGAATGAGGCGGATGGACTGCTTCATTTCTTCCACGCGCACCACGTAGCGCGCCCATGTGTCGCAGTCGTTGTGGGTAATTACTTCAAAGTCTAATTTGTCATAGACGAGATACGGTTCGTCCTTGCGGAGGTCACGGGGAACGCCGGAGCCGCGGAGGCAGGGTCCGGTGAGTCCGAGCGCGATAGCTTTTTCGGCAGGAATATACCCCACGCCGGAGAGCCGATCGACGAAGATTCTGTTTTTATTGACTAATAATTCAAACATGTGGAGTTCGGTCGGGAATTGATTCGCCCATTCACGTGTTTTTTGGAGAGTTGCTGCATCGATATCATTAGCCACGCCGCCGATGCGGGAATAGCTCGTCGTGAAGCGTGCGCCGCACATAAGTTCAAAGATATCATAGAGTTTTTCACGTTCGGTAAATGTCCACAAGAAGAGCGTCAGCGCGCCGACGTCCATACTGGTCGCGCCCATTGCCATCAGGTGCGAGGAGATTCTCGCGAGCTCGCTGACGAGGGTACGGATCCATTGTGCGCGTTCGGGGGCTTCGATACCGAGTGCATTTTCGATGGCGAGGGTGATGGCAACATTATTGCTCATCGGCGCCATGTAGTCGAGTCGGTCGGTGTGAGGAATAAATTCATGGTAGGTCATATTCTCGGCAATTTTCTCGTAGCCGCGATGAAGATAGCCGAGCTCGGGAACGCATTTGATGATCGTTTCGCCGTCGAGACGGAGGAGCACCCGGAGAACGCCGTGCGTGGCAGGATGCTGAGGACCCATATTGAGGACCATGTCATTTTCGAGTGGATCTTCGAACATCACGGTCGTGTCTTTATCCATTAATTCATGGATAATCTTGTGTTGACGGAGGTTCTGAGCACGCTCAATTGCTGCACTTGGGGAGATTTGCATACGATTTTCCTTACATTTCAGAAAGAATGTTGATGTTTCAAATGGCAATTTACGGAACTCGCCACGGCTAACCAAAGACAAAAGCCAAGAAGGGGGTAAAATGCGGAAAAATTGTGGGAAATTTCGTCCCAACCTAGAGTATCGCGTCACCGCGATGCCCTCGGTTTTTGGGTATGCTGATATGCATAAGCAAGACGATGACCCGAGCCGCTCGCGAATACGCGATACTCTTGGATTAAAAAAGTCCTGACTGGTTTTGGGAAAACCTGTCAGGACGTGAGAATGTGCGGCACTTTTTAATGCGTGACAATTATCGGCTTAGAAGCCATTCCGGCTCGTGTAGGGAATTGCACAAAATATACGCCACTTGTTAAAGCTGAAACATCAATTATGGCTTTACTTTCTGAAACAGGGCAGTGTAGTACTTCAATCCCCAAACTATTCACCACCCGAACCGAAGCCACTCCATCCAATCCTGACAAACTAACCGCCGTAGAAACAGGGTTTGGGGATAGTGAGAACACTTCCGAGGGAAGTGGCTCGGATACCGATACAACATAAATATCTATCATCACGCCTGTTTGGGCATCTATTATCATCCATACATCCCAAATATCAGGATCACCTGAATAGCTTTTTTGTAAATTCCATGTTGTCTTTCCTGATGGGTACATCGCCCTAATACTTCGCTCTAAGAAAACAGTAGGTAGAAATTCTCCATAAAGATTTAGCTTTATGAATAGCGAATCACTGTTAAGCCACGTATCTTCTGCAATCCCAACAGTATCGGCATATTTCGTTATTGGCTTATAGATTGTCTCTTTCGTAATAAAAGCTGGAGTTGCAATTTTAAGATAGACGCTCATTTTAAACATACTGTCTGTATGTAATGCAGGTGTTCTGCATTCAAATATCCAAGTATATGCTTTGCCGTTCCAAAGGACAGAATCCATTCCATAGCGATCTTTGAATATCGAACACAACCGAGTATCATTTTTATCTATCTTTTTTTCAGGGTATGCTTTAAACAGGATAGGTGGACCGCTAAAACCAAAATCCATATTTAATTGTTCATACGCAAATCTCCATGCTCCTTTCGCAGTGGTCGGGTAGAGGGAATCTTGTGCTGAGAATGCTTGGGAGCGTCCTACTGCTGCAAGCAGCAGCAGTAGAACGAGAATCATACTTTTTTTCATAATTATTCTTTCAATGATTGATAATAATAGATTTTGAGATAATGTGTCCGGCGCTAGCTATACGAATAATATACACTCCGTTAGATAATCCTCCGACTTCAATCGTACACCTCGGTTCATTTTCTTCGGACATTGATGATGTATATCTGTAGGTGGTATAAATAGTATTTACTTATTGGGAGTACGGATGAGCAGTATGGTTCATCGGTATGTAGTGACGGGCAGTTTTTATAACTGCACGGATGGTAGTACTACAAAAACGAATCATCATATTACCTCCCCATTCCTGAAGTCGTGGTGTCAAAAAGAACTGTATATCCTTGTTTTAAGCGCGGTACTAGAAGCCAGTTTTGCTTCTGTACTCCAACCTTTATTTTCTCAGCATTTGGATCACTGATATTCCTAACCCAATACCGATATTGTTTTTTGATTTCATTGACAAAAAACGATGTTTGTATGGTATCGTCAATCGTACAGAAATAGCGAAAACCAACCATAGAATAACGAGAAAAATCTGGACCTGTCGGAAGTTTTATTGGGAACTTGTTTGTGTCAAGACCTTTATAAATAAAATCAGAAGTATCAATAAAAGTAGTTAATGTTCTATAATCTGATGTATCTTTGACAGTGAGACCTGTAAATACCTCCCACGTAGAAAATACTGAACTCAACCAATACATATTTGACAAATGTGTAGTATCCGTAATTTCCACCCATGTATCTTCCGGCGTTACTTGGGTGGTTGTTTGTTTACAACCGGTAGCGCACCACCCCATACTTATAACAATCAAAGTGAGCGTAATAACGATTGTTTTCATGGCTTGATTTCCTGTAATTATTGTTGAAGAGTAGTAATTTTGGGGTTTAAGCATATTCATATTACCTCCCGGGATGTACTGTCGTGGTGTCGAAAATTACTATATATCCTTGTTTTAAACGTGGTACTAACAGCCAATTCTGAGACTGTTCAAGTTCTTTCGTATCGCCTGTACTCTCAAGGTAAACTACATAACGGTATTGTTGAAGAGCGTCATTTACGTAAAAATTACGGTGATACTTGACGGGACCTGTTAGCGTTCTCAGCCCAACCATTGAATATTTTGAAAAATCAGGTGTCGGAGGAAGGGTTATTGGGTATTTATTTGTATCCCTACGTTTGTAGTCATAATCCGAAGTATCAATCAAGATTGAAAAAGAATTATATCCAATAGTATCTCGAATTTCTAAGCCTGTAAATCCCTTCCACGTTGAATAAACAGCAGAAAGCCAGAAAATACTGGGCAAGTGTGTCGTATTTGTAATTTCAACCCATGTATCTTGTGGAGGTACTTGGGTGGTTGTTTGTTCACAACCGGTAGCGCACCAACCCATACTTATAACAATGAGCGCGAGAATAATGATGTTTGTTTTCATGGCTTGATTTCCTGTAATTATTGTTGAAGAGTAGTACGTTGGGTTTGAATTCCACAGAAGTTTTGTGAAAAAACCGGTGTGGTAAGCGCAACTTATCGTATTACAAGTTCATTACCAAAGAAAAAAGTGGTAATACCGGATAATTTTACTAAAAAACAATTTTGAGGGAAAAATACGGTAAGATTATGGGAATTGATGGGTTAGATGGGTCCCCAATATCACTGAGAGCATCACGAAGAAGTGATACTCTCAGGAGAATCTCGCAAGCGTCCGGCTTCTTGGTGGGACGATGGGTACTACCCACAAACCGAGGGCATCGCGAAGACGCGATACTCTCGGATTAGCGAAATCGCAACGCCTTCACCGGTGATACCTTCGTCGCTATCCACGCAGGCACGAGCGT
>JBPOHH010000500.1:0-5682 GCA_052035765.1 Bacteroidota bacterium | reverse complement strand
CAGCAGCAGAAGTATATGTTAGCTTTAGGGTTAGTGGTGGCTGTGTCATTTGCACTGTGGGATTTTCGGCAAAAAAAACGTCTGAAAATTGCCAAAAATTTTATCGAAAAAGAAAAGCATAAAAGCGATGAACTTCTGCTCAATATTCTTCCTGCCGAAGTGGCCGAAGAACTCAAATCGACCGGTGCATCTCAGGCAAAACACTTCTCTAATGTAACGGTTCTTTTCACCGATTTTATTTCCTTTACCACCGTCAGCGAGCTGCTCTCCCCGCAAGAATTAGTCGATGAATTACATGCCTGTTTTAAAGGGTTTGATGAAATTTGCAGCAAGCACAATATCGAAAAAATCAAGACCATCGGCGACGCATATCTCGCCGTGAGCGGCTTGCCGCAAGCCGATGAACACCATGCTGAACATGTCGTGAATGCCGCGCTGGAAATTCGGGAATTTATGGGAAAACGACGTGAAATTTTAGGCGAAAAAACGTTTGAAATTAGAATAGGAATTAACTCCGGAAGTGTGGTCGCGGGTATCGTCGGTGTGAAAAAATTCGCGTATGATATTTGGGGTGATACGGTCAATACCGCAGCGCGGATGGAGCAGCATTCCGAACCCGGAAGAATTAATATAACAGAGACGACGTACGCGCTCGTAAAGGACAAGTTTACATGCGAGTATCGCTGTGAAATTGATGCAAAGAATAAAGGGAAATTAGCAATGTATTTTGTGGAAGTGTAATATGAAGAATATAGTTGTAGTGTTTTTTGTTTGGATGGCAAGTGCTTGTATGCCAAGTAGTTCCTATGCCCAAAACCAACATGCGATTGACTCACTGCAGGCAATTTTGAGAGCAGCGACCCACGACACAGTCAAAGTAAATATGCTTTGCTTGCTTGCAAGAGAATATTGGGATTATACGCCCGACAAATCCTCAGAATATGCTCGTCAAGCTCTAGCAATCGCAGAGAAAATGGACTACAAGAAAGGTATCGGTAATGCCTACCACATATTAAGCGTTCTTTCTAATGATATAGGGAAACAAATTGAAGCGATTGAACTTGAAAAGAAAGCTCTGAAGTATCGGCAGGAAATCAATGATGCAGATGGAATCAACAACTCGCTTTTTTCGATGGCGAATGCCTATCAATATCTTGGTGATTACGTGATGGCACTCAAATATAATTTTGAATGTTTGGCCTACTACGAGCGCATTGGCAACAGGGCTCAAGCAGCAGGAGTGTACCACAATATCGCCATTTGTTATCAAGATGCGGGCAAGAAAGAGGAAGCCGTGAACTATTATAAGAAAGCTCTTGCAATTAACCTTACAACCGGCAAAAAAGATTGGCTGGGCAAGAATTACTTAATGCTTGCAGGTTACTACTCGGAAATTAATAATATTGACGAAGCGCTGAAATGTTATGAAGGTGCACGGGAGATTTATCAAAATCTTGGTCTGAGATTAATGTATGGTATGACCCTCGTGGGAGTAGGAGCGAATTTATCGCATAAAGGAATGTATGCTCAAGCCATTGACAGTTTGCATCGTGCATTATCGATTTTCCGCGAAATCAAGGATAAAAACGGTATCGCCTGGTCATATAATAATCTGGGCGCGTGCTACACGCAGCAGCGGAAATTTAAGGAAGCGGCAGTGTGCCTCGATAGTTGCTTACGGCTGTGCAAGGAACTCAACGCCACAGAGGCGATGAGAAATATTTATCAACGCCTGTTTCAGCTCGATACGGCATCCGGGAATTTAGCTCAAGCGTATATCCATTATTATCAATATATTGCTGCACGGGATAGTATGAAACATTCCGAAAATACAGCAAAAGTGTCGAATCAGTTTTTACGCTTCGAATATTCCAAAAAAGAAGAACAAGCCAAAGCCGAACAAGAGAAAAAAGAAGCCGTACAGACCACCACCCGCAATGCTCTCGTCGCCGGACTTGTGCTGGTCGCACTGCTTGCGTTGCTGCTCTATAACCGCTTTCGGCTGAAGAAAAAAGCAAATGAAATTATTACCTATGAAAAAGAACGCAGCGAGAATTTACTCCTGAATATCCTCCCCGCAGAAGTCGCCGAAGAGCTTAAATCGACCGGCACGGCCAGCGCCAAACACTTCGATCATGTGACAGTGTTATTCACCGATTTTAAAAATTTCACGACCATCAGCAAAGAACTTTCCCCGCAAGAATTAGTCGATGAATTACATGCATGTTTTAAAGGGTTTGATGAAATTTGCAGCAAGCATACTATTGAAAAAATCAAGACCATCGGCGACGCCTATCTCGCCGTCTGCGGCTTGCCGCAAGCCGATGAACATCATGCTGAACATGTCGTTCATGCTGCGCTGGAAATTCGGGAATTTATGAAAAAAAGGCGTGAAAAATTAGGCGCAAAAACGTTTGAAATTAGAATCGGTATTAACAGCGGAAGTGTGGTCGCCGGCATCGTTGGCGTCAAGAAATTCGCTTATGATATTTGGGGTGATACGGTCAATACAGCAGCGCGGATGGAGCAAAATTCCGAACCCGGAAAAATTAATATTTCGGAAACCACGTACGCGCTCATAAAGGAAAAATTTACATGTGACTATCGCGGTGAAATTGATGCGAAGAATAAGGGGAAATTAGCGATGTATTTTGTGGAGAAATAAGAACCCAATGAAACGATTCATAACGTTATTTTTGGTTGTCATTGTAGTGCAAATTCAGTTCGCTGTACATATGTACTGTGCGCCCAAAGAAGGTCAAGCTGTGATTGATTCTCTGCGTCGCGAATTGCCTAAAGCACTGCAAGACACGAATCGTGTCAACATACTGAATGCGTTGTGTTTTTATTACTATGAAATTAATCCAACGCTTGGCCTCAGCTATGGTTACCAAGCGTTGGAACTAGCCGAATCATTGCAGTGGAAACATGGAATAGGGCATGTCTATGGAAATTTAGCTTGTAATTATTTAACACTCTCCGACTATCCGAAAGCACTTCAATTATGGACGTCATCACTCCAAATTCACGAACAGCTCGGCGATAAATTCTCCATTGCAACGACGATGCTCAATATGGCTAATGTGTATGAAAGTCAAGGTGATTATTCCAAAGCTCTTGAGCTCAACTTCAATGCTTTAAAGATGTTTGAAGAAGTGAAAGGAAATGAAAACGGTACTGCTATCACTCTTGGAAACATTGGATACATCTATTATCAACTCCACGACAATGCAAAGGCATTGGATTATTTCCGGCAAGCAATAGAGGTGTATCAACACGATGATAAACAAAGCGGTATTGCATCCATGCTTGGTTATATCGGGGAAGTGTATTCAGCGCTGTCAGACTATGAAAAAGCAATTGCGTATCTGCTGCATGCCCGTAAAATAAATAGTGATTTAGGGATATTATTACTTGAAGCGGCCAATATTAAATCATTAGGTGTAGTGTATCTTTCAATGGCTAAAAACATGCAAAAGAACGATGCACCTGTAATCAAAGAAAAATCGAAATTCGTATTGGATCAAGCGAAAAAGTATACGGATACTGCAATTATCAAATTCAAAAATATTGGTGAACTCAATTCGCTGTTTCTTTGTTACCTACAATTAAGTGAAATTCAAGAGTTATGCGGCGACCATTCTTCTTCGCTTGAAAGTTATAAAAAATATACTGCATTAAAAGACAGCGTTTTCAATAATGAAAAGTCGAAAGGCATTTCCCAAACTCAAATGAGATATGAACAGGATAAACTTGATATGCGGCATCAAGGTGAATTACACGAACAAAAATTGATTCGTAATGTACTCATCAGTGGGTTTTCAGTTGTGTTGTTATTTGCCGGAGTATTTTTTATACAGCGCAATAAAATTAAAAAAGGGAAGAATAAAAGTGACGCCCTCCTCCTGAATATCCTCCCCGCCGAAGTAGCTGAAGAACTCAAAGAAAAAGGCACAGCCGCCGCAAAGCACTTCGATAATGTCACGGTTTTATTTACCGATTTCAAGAATTTTACCACCGTCAGCGAACAGCTTTCTCCCCAAGAATTAGTCGATGAATTACACACCTGTTTCAAAGGTTTTGATGAAATAATGGCAAAGTATTCCATCGAAAAAATCAAGACCATCGGCGACGCCTATCTCGCCGTGAGCGGCTTACCGCAAGCTGATGAAAATCATGCGGATAATGTCGTTAATGCCGCGCTGGAAATTCGAGAATTTATGCAGAAACGCCGCGAAAATTTAGGCGCAAAAACCTTTGAAATTAGAATAGGAATTAATTCCGGAAGCGTGGTCGCCGGTATCGTCGGTGTCAAGAAATTTGCTTATGATATTTGGGGCGATACGGTCAATACTGCAGCGCGGATGGAGCAAAATTCCGAACCCGGAAAAATTAATATTTCGGAAACGACCCACGCGCTTGTAAAAGATAAATTTGCGTGTGAATTTCGCGGTGAAATTGATGCAAAAAATAAGGGGAAATTAGCAATGTATTTTGTGGAGAAAGCATGAAAATAATTCTCATGTTACTGATTATCCTCACGGTAAAAGTTCATGCCGCAGCGCCTGATAAGCATAGTGTAGATTCGCTCAACCATGTGCTCGCTACTTCGATTCCCGATTCTGTGCGTGCCGATACGTATTTTCAATTGGCGACGCAGTATAGGGACAATCATCCCGACAAAGCCCTTGAATATGCCGGTACGGTGCTTGCGCTTTCAGAACGCATCGGCTATACGCGGGGTGTAGCTGACGCATACCGCATTTTTGGCGGCGTCTATTTCGATAAAAAAGATGTAGCTCAGTCCATTAAGTACAAGAAAAATGAACTGAAACTTCGGCGGGAATTACTTGATAGTCAGAGAGTTGCCGTTCTACTCTATACCCTTGGCGATACCTATTCTACCATGAGCGATATCGACGAGAGTTTGCGGTACTATTCAGAAGCGCTTGAGCTTAATCAGCGCCTTGGAAACAAAGAAGATGTAGCCGGGCTCTACCACAACATAGCCGCTATTTATGAAAGGCTCGGGAATGTAGCCGAGGCATTTGAGCTGGTTCAAAAAGCGGTGAAGCTTAATGAAGAAGTGGGAAACAGAGAATGGAAAGGAATCAACTTTATAAGTATAGGAAGGTATTACTACAAGAAGGGACAGATCGATAAGGCGGTAGAATACAATGAGTCGGCATTGGAAATCTTTCGGACAATCGGCAACAAAAAAGGAATGGCAAGATGCTTGGGTAATATAGGGTATTTTAGCGCGATCAACGGTGATTATGCCAAAGCGGACTCCTACTTGCGTGATGCAATAGGTCGCTGTCGGGAACTGAACGATACAATTATGGTGTCTCATGAATTGCTTAACTTTGGCTATTCCGCCATGTGGCAGAAAAAACTTCAGCAGGCAGCGCTCTACTTAGACAGTTCGCTGAATCTCTTCAATGCTACCGGTGGTAATCCCGGCAATTTAGAACGTCTTTATAAAGCCAAGTATGAATTAGACAGCATCTCAGGGAATATGGACGGCGCTTTTAAAAATTATAAGTTGTATATTGCTATGCGTGATAGCGTGATTATGGGTGAAAGTTATACGAAAGCAAGGTACCAAAAAATCCGAATAGAATTCGCAAAGAAAGAAGCCGAAGCCCAAGCTGAGCAAGAGAAAAAAGATATTCAGCAGGC
>JBPOHH010000077.1:0-1972 GCA_052035765.1 Bacteroidota bacterium | reverse complement strand
CTATGATACTTTAGATTGTAAACATTATTATTTATTAACTAGAACTTAATACTAATAAGTAGAAGTATACAACATATATCTATTAGCAATTGATATACTTTGAAACAAAAAAGGATAACCCCATTCTTAATGGGATTACCCTCTTAAACGCGCGAATACAAATATAAAAACTATTTTGCGAGAAAGCAACAAGTCGAAATCAAAAGTGATAGCACTGATATGTATTTTGAATCTAATAGGATAGCTTTCTTTGCCAATTTACTATTCAACAATTATTCAGCACTCCTATACTGTCCCCTTTCGGCGGAATTCTGTATCTTTGATCTATCAACTATCTCATCTGTATCAAAAGACCCATTCGTTCTGCCCTTTGATAAGAAAAATCGTTTCCCAAAAAACACAAAAGGCACTCAGAATTTCTTCTAAGTGCCTTATTTTATTGGCGGAACCGACGAGATTCGAACTCGCGACCTCTTGAGTGACAGTCAAGCGTTCTAACCAGCTGAACTACGGCTCCAATTGAATATCAACAAATTTAAGCAAAAATCGGAAATCTTACAAATCATAAATTCGGTATATAGATGGCATTTATAAGTTCTACTGTTTCGCAGTATACTGAATATTAAATATTGCTTCACAATTTTATTGCTGTAATTCATTTTTAGTCTATAATAAATTGGCCGGTCGTGCTGCAACTAGAGCGGTTCCCTGCCTTCTCTATTGTTGTTCCGTCATGCAAACGTTTTAAAATCCCCATTTTTTGGGGTTTTTATTTATGACTATTCTCCTTTATATAAACCCTTATCCAATTTCATACATCTAATGACCAAACACAAATAATCCGAGTGGTGCAGTTGAGCCAATTGAACCATTTGCTTAATTAACTTCTTCGAAGAAAGTTCTTCAGTATGATACTATTTTCAAAATCGTATAGGATGTGGAAATCAATTATCTTTTTATTCTCGTTCTGCGTTTTATCGCCTGCCCTTTTCTATGCCAACCTAAGTCACACAATAAATTCAAATGCTGATCCTTTCAATAAACTTTCCGCGGCGGCTGATTCAAACTACTGGGATCTGCAGGGCAAGGCTTCATTCACCGAGTACCAGGGAAAGAAAAGCATTATGCTGGATGGCGGAGCTGCAATTCTAAAGGATTTTGAAATGAGAGATGCCATAATTGATTTTGATGTTTCTACTCCCGTAAACCGCGGATTCTTCGGAGTTCAATTCCGGATTGACAGCACAGGCGCAAGCGGAGAGTACATCTACCTCAGGCAGCATTACTCCGGCCAGCCTGACGCGATGCAATACACACCGTTCTTTGGAGCCGGCTTGAACTGGCAATTATACAATGGTCCGGGTTTTACCGGCGCTGTTGATATTCCGCACAACGAGTGGTTCCATATACGTATAGTTGTAAAGGGTGCACAGGCGTATCTTTACGTTACTGATATGAATACTCCCGCGCTGGTTATGAGTGATCTCAAAAGCGGCGTTCAAAGAGGTATGATCGCTTTGGCTGTGATAACGGGCGCCACTTATTTTTCGAATTTCGAAATACAAACTACACCTGATGCTACATGGCAAAGAGAGCAGCTAACTATGCCTCCGGGGATATTAACCGAATGGCAGCTTTCGCCATCCTACGATGCTGTATCCACAGATACTGAACGCCCTCTTACTGCCGCTGAGATCGATACCATTCAATGGCAAATGGTAGAGGCGGAAGCGCCAGGATTGGTAGCAATACTCCGCTACCGGTTTGCACCCGGAATAAGAGCATCATTCATCAATGATTTTTCCAAACGGCTTGAACCGCAGCCCGGCTCAAGAATGGTTTATGCAAGGTGTATTATTAATTCCGAAACAGAAGGAGTAAAGAAACTCAATATCGGCTACAGCGATGAAGTCACAGTTTTTCTGAACGGGCAAATTCTGTACCGCGGCAGAAGCTCGCAGAATTTCAGAGA
>JBPOHH010000793.1:0-5073 GCA_052035765.1 Bacteroidota bacterium | reverse complement strand
CTCACTCCAATCGGCGGCGCTGTCAACTCACGGAGCGCTTTCATTTTAAAATTTCTGTCCGGCTTGGTATAATCGTCGGTAATTCCCCAGCAACCATAGCGGTTATACGCAGATGTCAGCGTAAAATACATCGCGAGACCACCACCGAGCGCCGACCAGCCTTCTTTGTAATTTAGCTTCGTAATTGCTCCCATCTCTTCTGTGCGATGCGACAAAATCTGACTTGCGAGATTCTCGGTGCCACCGCCTGATGGCATGTGTGGTCCACCTTCGTACGATGTGACGCCACCCTTCAATTCCCAGTTCTTCGCTTTGGTGATGTGATTGAGCCGGTAAAAACCACTCTGTGCGTTTGTTATCTGCGCCGTAATATCCTCAGCCATTCCCTGATTAATCACGCGTGGGTCGGGATTTGTTTCCTTGGTCGAACCAAAATACAGTGCCGTACTTGTAGCGTAGATAAAGTCCTTCGGAGCACCAAAAGTCTTCTTGATGTAATTTAAGTGATTGTCACTCCTGCCGTTATATGCGTGTTGTCCTGCGAGAATTACTCTGATCTTGTTGTTAATTTCCTGCTGACCATAGACGAGGGCGAACCATTTCGATAATTCGACCGAACGTCGTGCATAATTTTCATCAAACGTAATTTTATTGAAAGTCGCCTCAGCTTGATTGTATGGTCCGTGAGTCAGTTGAGTCGGGCTCCACACTTCATTACTATTTTCAACATAAATATTGATTCCCGGATTCAGCTTGTCCTTGAGCAACTGAGCGAGACTTGTCACATACCCTGAGTCGCAAGACATGTGGACACATACCCAGATATCTTTATTCAAAATATTTGCTAATTCGATGATATATTCCCAGCACCAGCCATCGCGCTTGCCATTGATTCCGGCTAATGTTCGCTGCGATGCATCCTGAGGCGTTTTGCGCTTATCCCATGTAGTCTTAGCAGGATACGTCGGCTCACCATCCCAAATATTCTGAACATTATAGAATCTGTATGCGGCAAAATCGGCCGCCTTACAAAGCGCAATATATTCATCGGTAAATACTTTACTAGTATTCAATGGATATCCGGGGCGCATGACTTTAAGATCGGTAATACCGGAGCGGAGCGTATCTTGTGCCGTGCGCCGGGTATTCGTGAATCCTAAAAACACAAGTGCATGATTCGCATTGGGATAGCCGCCTATGACAAGCTCAAATTGAGTCGTGTTTTTGAGAGAATCATACATCAGATTCTCAATCGTAACGCTTGTGCCCGTTGCCCTGAGCGTCGCCGAGCCGATAAAACTTCCCGCATATCTGCCGCTATAATCGATTCTGTATTTCTCCGGATCGTCAATGGTATTTGTCCATTCTGTCGCCGGACGTCCGTCAAGGAGCGTCAGGTCAAAGTCGCTTGTTGGCCAACCGTTTTTGTCATATCCAACCGCTTTACTATAGCGATTCGTATGATTCACCATATTTACAAATGCGCCGTTGTCATCAAGATTCACTCCAAGGTGCAGCGGCTTCGGCGTTTGAGCGTAGCCGAAATGCATGCCAAGGAGGAGGAGAACGATTGCAAGCGAATATGGGAGCTGTTTTTTCATGTACAAGGCAGAATTGTTCTGAATGTATTCCGTTGTAATAGCAGAATTACCAACGTGTTATGTCGCCCTTGTCACTTACTTCAACGCTTGTTCTTTCTTCTCAAGCAGCGGGTAATTCGTTTTGCCGAATTTGATTTTTTCTAATTTACCGACCAATGCCTGTGTAGACTGTTCGGAAATGACCATGAATGTTTTCGGATATACGCCGAGCCACACGATTAAAATCGCAATCGGCACAAGCTGCCAGTATTCCGATGTCGTTAAGTCTTTGAGTCCATGGTTCTTCGGATTGTCATTCGTGCCAAACATCACTCTTTGGAACATCCACAGCAAATACACCGCTGCGAAAATCACACCCGTTGCGCTGATGATACTGAGCCAAGGATTATTTAAAAATGGCGAGATAAATGCGCCGAGAAGCGTCAGATATTCACCGACAAAACCATTGAGCATCGGCAGACCGACGGAAGCGAGCATGGCAAGAGTGAAGAGAACGGCGAATTTCGGCATGACCTTCGTAATTCCACCAAATTCAGATATTTCCCGTGTATGACGGCGCTCGTACAATACACCAACACAAAGGAAGAGCATGCCCGTCGAGAGTCCGTGATTCACCATTTGAATAATCGCGCCTTGAATGCCTTCCGGTGTCATCGAGCAAATTCCGAGCACCACAAAACCCAAGTGGCTCACCGAGGAATAGGCGACTAGTTTTTTCACATCTGTCTGCACCATTGCCACGAGCGCGCCGTAAATGATACCAATGACCGCCAGCCATGCAATCGGCGTAGCATACTCAAACATCGACTGAGGGAAGAGTTCTAAGTTGAAGCGAATCAACCCGTAGGTACCCATTTTAAGGAGCACACCGGCGAGAATCACCGAGCCGGCTGTCGGCGCCTGAACGTGCGCATCGGGAAGCCAGGTATGGAAAGGAAAGAGCGGAACTTTAATACAGAAGGAAAGGGCAAAAGCAAGGAAGAGCCATTTTTGTGTTTCGAAGGGAATCGTAGGAGCAATTTCACGGAGCTTGAGCAAATCAGCCGTAAAGTGTCCGCCCGCCATACCTTGCGCGTAAATTCCAAGCCAGACAATGGCGATCAGCATCAGGAGCGAACCCACAAGCGTATAAAGGAAGAATTTCACCGCCGCATAAATACGATCTTTTCCGCCCCAAATACCGATGAGGAAATACATCGGGATGAGGATAAGTTCCCAAAATACATAGAATAAGAACGTATCCATAGCCACAAACACGCCGAGCATCCCAAATTGGAGCAGCAGCATCCAGGCATAATATTCTTTTTCACGTTTTTGAATAGACCCGAAGGATGTGAGAATCGCAATAGGCGTGATGAACGTGGTAAGCAGTATCATCAGAAGAGACATACCATCGGCGCCAATTCTAAATCCCGCATCAAACGTCGGAATCCAGACTTGGTTGAGCACAAATTGATAGCCGGAATTCGTATGGTCGAACCCAAAATACAAAAACAGTGACGCAAAGAACGTCATCAATGAAACGCCGAGCGCTGTATATTTAATTCCTTTCGACTCCTCTTTATCGATAAAAAGTGTCGCTAAAAAGCCGAGTAAAGGAAGAAAAAGAGTAACAAGTAACATTCCCATAAGTATATCAGGTTAAGTTCTACCAAAAAAACTAACTAAAGAAATATCAATAATTAATGTACATAATACGGCGAAATCATCAAATACACCACCACGCCGGTAATCGTCACATAGAGCCACAGAGGGAGAGTCCACCGCGCTATTTTTTTATGTTTGGCGAATTCCCCGCGCCACGACCGTGTGATCGTAAAAAGCGCGAGTGGCACAATCACCGCAGCAAGCACGATATGCGTCAGCAATATCGTAAAATACACCATCCGAATCATCCCTTCACCGCCGAATTTCGTGGCCGGTGCCTGAGAATGATACGTCACATACGAGAGGAGAAAAAGGCACGAAAGCAAAAAAGCCGACAGCATCATCGTCTTGTGCGCCTTGAAATTCCGCCTGCGGATAAAGACATAGCCGGCAGAAAGCAGCACCGCGCACGTACCATTGATAAAAGCATTGAGCGCCGGCAGCATTGATACATCGAGATGTCCTAAGGCCAGCGTCTGCGGAAAGTAAATCAAAAAGGATACAAGTGCAACCACCACAATGGTTAGCGAATAGACAATCACAGCGAGTGATTTCTCACTCACGGCGGCTAAGGCAGATTGCTTCTGTGGACCGATTGGATTCATAACTATATTTCTTACGTAGTAGTTCCCTGTATTTCCTCACTAGAAAATCCGGTCGTCTGCACCAAAACATCAAGTGGAATTCCTTTTGCAAATAATTCTCGTGCTACTTCGAGCTTGCCTTCTGCTTTACCGACCGCAATACCTTCAGCTTTACCTTCTTCCAATGCTATTGTTCTTGCTTCCGCTGTCGCTGTTTCTAACGCATAATCCCAAACTGCTTTATTATCCCTAAATACTTTTAAGCTGTATTCATAGCTGTCCATTTCAGCATTGTCGAGTTTGGCTAGTTCCGCTTTTTCAAATGCTTGCGTAAAAACGCTGTCTCTGAATATATGCGGTATCGACTGAAAGTCTTCCAAGTTTTTAATAAAAAAGAGCCATTGGTCTAATCTCGTAACCAACTCGTGTTCTTCCTTCTTGAAATTCGGCATTTCGAGATAAATGTAGGTCAATTTATCATAGAAAACCTCGCCGTGCTGATCTTTGAGTTTCACGGTATGAACTACTTCATGCCGCTCTGCTTCACTCGTATAATCACCGAACGTAAAGTCTAAGATGCCAATGCAATAGACTGCTTCTAAATTGTAATTCCAATTACCCTTTTCTGCCTGCTCGCGGATAGGAAACGTGGAATAATAAATCGTGCGCTCGACAAAATAATTCTGCTTTGCCTTCTGAAGCTCTACGATAAATTTCTGCCCGCGTTCATTCTCACAGTAAATATCAAAGACCGCCTTCCGTTCGAACTCCCGGCGTCCGAGCTGCTCAGGCGTCTTGAACGTAAGCTCAACAATTCTATGCTCTTGCGGCAAAAGCGCATTGAGAAAATCCATCAGCATCGGTTTGCTGGCTTCTTCACCGAATATTTTCTTGAACCCAAAGTCTGTGAAAGGGTTTACGTATTTTGCTCGCATTGCTATCCTCTATAGTTGGTGTTCTATGAAGGAATGGGCGACTCTTAGCTTCCCATCCCAAGCCATACTAATATCACGACAATTCCTACCATCATCATCAGCGCGTAATTCTGTGCGATACCGGACTGAATCTTGCGGAGTAATTCACCGCTTTCAGCCACGACACGCGCCGAACCATTGACAATTCCATCAACAATTTTAACATCGAAAATTTTCCATAAAAATCCATTGGAAAGCGTGTAAAAGGTGTTAACAAAAAGTCCTTGGTAAATTTCATCGATAAACCATTTATTCCATAATACCTTG
>JBPOHH010000886.1:0-10378 GCA_052035765.1 Bacteroidota bacterium | reverse complement strand
GAGATATTAATAGCATTCAAATTCCACAAGTACGGAATTTCCTGTGCAATTTCACTTTGAGAAATTGGAATATTTATCGACGTAAAATTCTTCGACGGTGCCGCATAGCGCGACTCAGAGAGCTTGTACCATATTTTGAGATGAGCAAAACCATAATCATCGGTAATGGCAATGGTCATAGGAAGTTGCGCTTGCTCAGACACCTGAACATCCGACGTCGGCTCAAGAAGTGAAATCGTCGGAGCACCATCCGTCAGCGCCACAATTTTGTAATGAATCGGCTCGGCATTCTGCTGCTTGTTCTGATCCTGCAACACAATAAAGTACTCGCCACTTGCTCCCACCCTAAAGCTTCCTGCTGCTTTCCGGCCTTCAGTTTTGAGGATAATTTTCGTGGTATCGGCAGATTGTTTATCCTGTTTAACCGTCGTGTCACTAGCTGATGCGAATGAATTTTTCTGCTGTACGATGTAGATTTCTGCTGAGGTAATATCTTTATTGGCAAGAACTTGGAGTTCTACCTGCGAACCGCGAAGTGCCGTCACATCAGCCGACTGTTCATTAATCTCACGAGCCGCAAGCCGCGAATATGCCGGCGAGGTCACGCGACCGGAGAGTGAACGTATAATTGGTCTATCGGTCACGGTCACTGTGCCGTGTTCGGTCGTGACAGCGCCACCCACCCACGGTGACTCTGCATAAAACTCTATCGAACGCTTAATAGTAGGAATATCATATACATACGCTCCGGTTGTATCCTGTCTGAGCGTGTATGAATCAAAATTTTCCTGCTGTTCTTCCTTCACCAAAAGGATCACCGTTTCAGGGGCTACGCCCGTAGCACGAACGCTGATCCGTACTTTTTCGCCACGCAATTTAGCTGATGTTTTGGGTTCGATGGTAAGGGTAAAAGGAGCAGGCGGAAGGAAGGATTCGTTGTAATGAATAATTCGATTAAGCGCTGAATTGACGGGAGTTACAAAACCAAGAATTCCTGCTGAAATGGCCAATGAACTTAGAAAAAACACCATCGACCGCTTGAGTTCTTTCCGGCTGATAACCACATCGAAATCCTTCGTTCGAGCGCGGGAAGCGACCGTTTCAAACGTAGCAAGAGCAAGTGACGATGATACGCCATACGCGGAGTTTGCATCTGCCAAGGGTGCCAACTGCAAGGCATTACAAAGAGTATCTCGTAAGTCGGCATAGACGTTGCCGACGCGCAAGGCCATAGTATCAATCGACGGAACTTGCTTCAATGAAACAACTTGTGCTAATGATTCACCTGAAAAATAGAAAAATGCGCCTGTTGTAATCGTCAGCCACACGCATGCGAGAATTGTACGAAATGTGGTATCTCCATGCGCGAAAGACTCGATTCCGGCGAGAAGGAGCAATGTGAGTACGGACGTTGATGCAGTATTCATCACGCCGACGAGAAGATTTTGGAGGAGTTCTTTTCGGCGCGTCGCGGCGAGTTTGTTGATGAGTTCTGAGTGGAGTTGTTGGTAATTATTCATAATGTTCCCCAAATTGGTGGAAGTAGTTCACCATTAATGCGTTAGAGCCCAGACGAGAATATTGGTTCCGATTTTGAAAGAGAGTTCGCGCTTTTCCGGCGGGTCGCTATGGGCATCAGGATCGGCCCAGCCGTCACTTGGATTGGTTTCGTAGGTATAGAAGACGCACATTCTGCCATCATGAAAGAGCCCGAATCCTTGCGGCAATTTCAGGTCATGTTCATGTACTTTCGGAAGTCCGTTCGGGAATTTAAAATGCGCGGAATAAATGCCATGCGAGAATGGAATTTCAACGAAATTCTGTTCGGGAAAGACCTTCTTCATCTCACGCCGAATTGCGCCGTCAAGTCCGTAATCATCATCAATATAAAGGAATCCGCCATTTTGCAGGTATGCTCTCAGGCGTCTCACTTCGGCATCGGTAAAATTTACATTGCCGTGCCCTGTGAGGAAGAGCAGCGGGTAGAGAAAGATATTATCCGACGACAAATCGACGAATTCATAGACAGGATCGACATTAATATTTGTATTCTGGCGAATAAATTTCAGGAGATTGACTTCTCCCGACGGGTCATTATACCAGTCTCCCCCGCCGGAATATTTCACCCTGGCGAGCTTGACCGATGATTTGGGCTGCTGCGCGTTCAGCGAAAAAACGCTTGCGCACAGAATTATAAGTAGAATTATCTTTTTCATAATAAATGACTTATAATCGACAAACAAATAGTTTTTTCTTTTCATTTTCAAACCAATCAGCCCCGAGCATACGGATTTGATGTTCTTCTACGGTCAACGTTGGAAATGCTTCTTTCGCATCATCGATTTCTTTCGAAAGATCTCCGCCTTTCAAAAAAACAAACTTCCCGTTTGGCTTGAGCAGCTTGTGCGTCCAGCCGATGAGCGTACCCATCGATGCAACGGCACGGGCGGTAATAATATCAAACGAACCAATATACGACTTTTCCTTAGCGAGATCTTCGACACGGATAGTACGCGCCGTGACATGCCGGAGTCCGGTATGCTGAGCAAACATCTCGGTAATTTTGAGTTTCTTATTAATCGAGTCGGTGAGCAATACATGCATATCGGGACGCACAATCGCGAGCGGAAGCCCCGGGAATCCACCGCCTGTGCCAATATCGAGCACACGTGCTTTTTGCGGAAAGTCTGTGTATTTTAAAGGAGTAAGCGAGTGAAGGAAGTGTCGCTCGAAAATATTAGCAGTATCGGTGCGGGAGATGAGATTAACCTTATCGTTCCAATAGAGAAGTTCTTTGAGATAGCGCTCGAATTGCCGGATTTGCGGCAATTCAAAGACAATACCATTCGACGAACTTACCGTCCAAAATTCAATTGCATCCATGTAATAAAGAGTATAGAGTCAGTAATAGTTATGTGTCGATGTTCTACTTTTTGAAGTGCGGCTGTTGACGTACTTGTAGCAGACAAATTATAGGTATTTTCTATCTGCCGAGAGCTAAATTTAACCGCATGAAATCCTGAGGAGTTAGCTCTTCAGCACGTTTGCTGAAATACTCTTGTATGATATCTTGCTGCACGTCATTTTTCTGTGAAATCATCGATTTGATAGAATTTGAAAGCATTTTTCGGCGTTGTCCGAATCCCGAACGCACGAGTGGCATTACTTTGTAGAATTCTTCAGTCGATATCATAGGTTCAGTAAAATCAAACACCACCGCTGCCGAATCGACCTTCGGCTTCGGATAAAAGCTTTCGGGAGGAATATGAAGCGCGATTCTCGGTTTACTCGCAAATAATGACGCAAGGGTCAGTATTCCATAGTCTTTCGTGCGGGGCTTGGCGACAATTCTATCAGCTACTTCCTTTTGCATAGTAATCACGGCGCGGTCGAGCTTTTCGGCGCATTCGAAGAGCTGGAATAAGATATCGCTGGTAATATTATAGGGTATATTCCCGATTACCTTGGGCTTACGATGCGTTCGTTCGATGACTTCGTTCGAGAATTCCAGCAGTGGAAATTTCCGCACATCGCCGCTAAAGAGTGAAAAATTCGGGTGTGAAGTTTTGGGATAGGTTGTATTTAACAATTCCACAGCACGCCGGTCGAATTCAATTGCTTGAATTTCGGCGGGATATTCGAGTAATAATTTTGTGAGCGCGCCTTCACCCGGGCCGATTTCGACAATCGTATCGCGGTCGTCAATTTCTAGGAGTTCGACGATACTTCGGGCGATATTCCCATCGGTGAGGAAGTTTTGCCCTAAGGATTTAACGGGCTTAATGGCATGTTTAGCGGGAGCATGGCGCATAATTAATTTTTCTTAAATGCTTGGTGTAATTGATGATATGCCTCTTCCATCGACTCTGATATGACTTTTACCTCCGCAAAGAGCGGCATGAAGTTCGTATCGCCGTTCCACCGAGGCACGAGATGGAAATGCAAATGCCCGGGCACACCGGCACCGGCAGCGCGACCTATATTTGCTCCGATATTAATTCCGTGCGGCTTATAGACTTCGGTCAGTACTTCACTTGCTGTATTTAATATTTCCATCAGTTCATTACGTTCATCGGCTGTCAGCATTGGTAATTCACCGATATGTCGGTAGGGTGCGACCAGAATATGCCCGCTGTTATAGGGATAGCGGTTCATCACGACATAACAGGTCTGAAAGCGCGCAACGATGAGACGTTCATGATCTTCATGTGTGTGCATGGCACCGGCACAGAGAAAGCAACCTACCGGTTCAGATTCAGCGAACGAATTGATATACTGCGACCGCCACGGTGACCATAAATTATCCATTGATTCCTCCATCAAATAAAAAGGCGTTCGCTTTTGCAAAGTTGAAAAGCGAACGCCGAGACATGTTTGGGTAGACTGTGCTAGAGGGCGAATCGTAAATCAGCACCAAATTGGAGAGCGTTCACACGCCAGTTGTCTTTTGTGTTGATTTTTGTAAGCCCCATATTGTAGTATGCTGAGGGAACAAGTACTGCACGTCCGAGAAGAATTTCATATTGAAGACCGAGTTTCAATCCTGCACGGAAGCTCGATTGGTCGATGATATTGCCTTCGTAGAGAACGATGGATGTTCTGGTTTCATCGAGGAAGTGAGGTTTATAATCACCAACTGCCGGTAAATTGGCAAGTGAATCGACTTCAATTGGGAATTGTACGGGTTTTGAAGGATCGAATACCAACTGATAGCGCTGTTCTTGATTGCCACCAATCGGGAATCCGAATTGAGGACCGGCAGTAATTCCAAGGAACGTACCGGGGATGTTGAATTTATACATTACTTCGATATTGAGAAGTGTGTACTTTACGCGTGTTGTGTGTTCGATTTCAGTAAAGATTTCGGTACCATCGGCGAGCTTGGAAGGATATTTATCACCCGGAACAGTAAAATATGCCGGCTGATAATCATACAGAACTCTGGCAATAATTGAAGACTTGGAATCTTTGACATCTCCTAAAAGATACTCGGCTGTAAGTCCAAAATAAAAACCGTTTTCCGTTCCTGATTCGAAGGTTGGGCAGCTTGCTGTCCCCTTGGCGATAGAAGCAAATCCTCCGGTGTGTAATGAGCGATTGTATCCGGCTACAGGACCAACATAAATCCGTGGCTTCTTTTTACCGGGGGTCAGCGGATCCGCATCAACATCTATCTCATCATCGGCAGCCTTAACGTTGTAACTCAATACCATACAAACACCCAAGAGGGCAAGAAAAAACGTACGAATACGCATTGTAAATCCTTTCAATTGTGAAGGAAGAATAAAGAAAAATTGTTCAATTATTCGGCTACGGAAGCCGTGAAGGAGTGTCCACCTGACGGTTTTTCATTAACCACATTCAAATTTAACAGAATGATTAGCTTTTGACAAGAATAAATTTTTTTTTTGGAAAAAAAACTGAAAAAAGACGCGTTTTTACCCTCAAAAGCTTGGATTCTGACCAATATTTGTCCAATAAGCTCATTTTTAGTGTTGCCTCTTTTTTACACTGATTTGACAAATTAGTGAAGAAAACCTGACAACCTATCGTTATGTTTATTACCTCTGTATTATAAACATGCCCCTACGTTCTCTGCCATCTGCAGCTCGGAGGATCAGTCCATAGACACCGCTTGAAAATTCCTTGGTAGTAAACTGCAGCTCATATCTACCGCTTTTCATGTATTCTTCTGTAATAAGTACACGCTCCCCGAGTGTATTTACCGCTTCTACACGGACAACACCGTCGCCTTGGAGCGTAATCTCAGCTGTGCCAATATCTACGACCGGATTCGGCTTAATATTCACAATATTAAATTGTATACCGGCCTCAGCAATTTTACGTAATGGGTTGGCACAGACTTCTGAAATGGTGATGTTGCTCGTTCCTTCAGAATTCGAAAAACAAGGATGGAGCGTATCGGAAAGCTTTGCTTTGATGACACAGTTATCATTGACAGAAAGCATCACCATGAACGGCAAACGTACCGACCATGACGTCATGCCCGGGTGGAGCATCCATACAGTGTCTGCTCTCAGTATAACCTGATAGCGCTCCTGCTGTATGCTCACCGGCACCGAATAGGAATGCACCGAATCACGAAGCTGTAAAATTCCCTTTTTACTACTAAGGCTTAGAATCTGATAATCCAACGATAACGTTAACTGGAGAGTAAAAGGCATCGAAATCGGAACATTTACCGAACCTGAGTAGGTGAGCTCCAAGGGGACACCGGGCAGCTGAGCGGTATCTGCCATCGGCTGCAGAGTCAGCAAATTCTCGCGGGGCGTGATAGCTGTTTCTGTTATATGTATAATCGTATCATTACATTGTACTCGAAAGCTCAGAATGCCGTTCTGCCCGTTTTGTATTTCCACAGAATAGTCTGCTGTTATAATCGAATCGGGCTTTATGGATTGTGGTGAAGGTATATTCACCGGCAGCAGCAGAGCGTTTGTGGCAGTCGGCTGTATACTCTGAAAATCAAGCGGTACATTACCCGTATTGCGTATCGTCAGGGTTATCCTTTCGGGAACACAGGAATAGACCGTGTTCGGAGCTGATAACTGAATTGAATACCGAGAAGAGTCATTATTCCTAACGAACCCTTGTAAGAGTATATACGATGTATCTCGTTTATATGCCGGCAAAGCATCATGAACAACGGCAATTCTCGCCTGATGCATGCCGATGCTCTCTCCTGTAAACCGGATAGGCATTGAATACAAGCTGTCCGGTGGAATCTGTAATCCTGAAAAGTATGATGCATCAATATCAAAGGCGCCTTTATCTCCGTTGACCCAATACAGAGAGTCAATTGTCAAAATGTCATTACCTCCTGTACGCAAAACTATCGCCGTAGAGTCTTTTTGGCTTCGTAACGGAATAGTATCAAAATCGACGTCCACCGTTGCTACTTTCGGTAAGATACCCTCACCTTTGAGCTTTATCTCCACCGGTTGGTGTGGCTTCCAATTCACGACTCGTGCATAAACTGATGCATCGAATGTCTGCACTGAATGAGGTATAAAGCGCACGGGAATGTAAACAGTCTCGTTCGGACCAAGCAACGCCGGAAGCATCAATTCTGCAAATGTACTCATTGCACTTGTATCTCCGGCCGCTGAAAGATAGTGAATCAACGCCTGAAAATTCCCCTTATTGACCAGTGCGACCGTCGAGTCATTTTTCGTGCCCTGACGGCGCTTTTTCCAATCGATCTCGACCCGCTCTACTAATGGTGCTACACCTTCTCCGGACACTAACTGCGTTCCATTGGCAATGTTCATGGAGTTTTGAACTGTTCCGAACTGACTGTACAACCTTCGTTCGCTTGGAATAAAACACACAGGTATCGTCAGCGTATCACCCGGATGCAACAGCAGCGGGAAAAGTCCGGTCGAATCGTAACGGAACGCGGGCTCTATCGGACTCAGGGCGATGGAAGTCAGGTGTATATCAGTATTACCATTATTAATAGTATAGACATTGGCACACGAAGTGTCACCGAGGAGGACTTTTCCGAAGTCATGTCCTCGCACTACCAAAGACGGTGCCGCCACATCACCTGTCAAGGGTATCGTAATCTTTCTGTTACACGGCAACGTAATCTGCAGCTGCGCATTGAGCGACGATGAGTCATTCTTCGGCTTAAAGCACACCCAGAATGTTACCGAGTCTTTAGGTGCAAGGCGTTGATTCACCAATGGAATAATTCCATCAAAATTAACGCGGGCATCACCGGTAATCGAACTGCTCAAAAACACTATCGTATCGGTTCCTTTGTTACGGATAGTTACTTTCTCGCATGTTGAATCTTTCCAATTAACCGATTTAAAAACAATATTATCCCGCACTTCGAGGGATAGCGCATTGTACACATACGTCAGCTGCCGACCATTACCCAATTTATCGCGGGTAATAATGACTATTCTCCCATTTTTTGTAATATCTATTGGTTCGGCATCGAGACTAAGCGTCGTCGTATTTTCACCTGCGCTGTCGATTTTCCAGATATAATTAAAAGTGCTGTCTTTGAGAATAGTGATATCGTCAAGCCCAATGGAATTTGCGCTCACCTGCTCCGTAGCAGTCACATGAATCTTATCACAGTCTGCCCGGAAGGTATAGAGAGGCGGTGCCGTATCGACGATTGTCGTTTTAAGAAGAGAAAGCCCGAGTGAAAGTGCGTACGAGTCTTCCGGCGCAGTACCATAAATAATACCGGAAAATCTACCGGTATCGGCTCTAAAATCATGCACACCAGGCTTAATAGGCACCACAAGCCAATTATACTGCGTATTCGGTATCTGTTGGTCAATGAGTCTTGGATACTTACTTAAAAGATTGGTACCGTCGAGGGTAAGGGAATTGACAGCTGCCCGCTCGCAAACGAGATTCACATAATTATTGAAATATTGGTCACTTGCTGAAATCGCCAGCGATGGAATTTCAAAGAGAATACGCGAGACGAACTGTTCGGTCGGAGGTAATACCACCATGCACGGATCAAAGGTCTGCACCGCATCCTGAAGACTCGTAGGCATAAACTGAGCAATTTGAATCGGTTTATCTGCTATCCACACGACCGGCTCACCCACCGGATAAAAGTCCTCCACATCGCCGGGGCTGGCGAGCACAAAATAACGGAATACATTATTTCCTATAGCAGTTACCTTTGTATTCGGCTGAATTGAAACGACCCGAATCAAGTCACCGGCGCTGTAGATATTGAAGGGTGTGGATATATAATACGAACCCCAAATCTTAGTCGGTAGCAGCATATCGACCACATGATCTTTAGAATCACGCTTTGTGTAGCTGAGCGGCTCTCCGAAGAGCACCGGAATAGATGTCCGGACATGTCCGGCAATTACACCTATCGGCTTATCACTTTTGATAATTGTCCCAGTTTGATCACCGAGACCTCGCTCCAGTTTTTGAGAGGACTGCACTAAGTAGCACTGTCCTTTCATCAGATATATCGACACTAAATCATTTGGTTTAAAACCTTTTACCGTTTCCGCTTTGGGTGAGAACTGTACCAATGTCGAGTCTTCAGAAGCCATAATCATGAATTCGGAAGAACGTGGAATAGAATCTGCAATCAATCCGGGAGGTGCATACGAATCGTTCGGCACACTCACCACCACATATTCTTTCCCCCAATTTGATACCGGCAATGCTGAATACGCATCCGAGGAAAGTCTGCTGGAATTCAGTGCATAGACAATCGTTTTCTTATTGGTCAAAATCTCGACGATACCATAGGTCGGTACTTCGGAATTCCGCATTTCCAAAGTGGTAAAAAACGGCGGAGGGATATCAATAGTCAGGACAGAATCTCCCTCTATAGTATAGACAGTTCCATCTGTATCCCATGGATATCGTATGGTTACATCGGTTTTCTCCGTTGCTCCCACAAACACCATAAGATTCATAAATCCATCATTTTTATCTTTATCAAGATATCGGTTCTCGTCAATTTCATTACGCATGAACCCAACGTAAAAATGCCGTCCTTCCATCGTGGAGCTTTGAGAACGCGGTATGTTTTTCTCAGTTTGCGCATAAAGCTCCCTGCTGCTGTCGAAGCAGAAAAACAGAGCAAAGAGAACGAGAAACTGCCGAAAGAAAGGTCGTAGCGTACGTATCATCATGGAATTGGATAGATACTTATTCTTGTAATTATTCTGCTATGCTACGGAATTTTTGAACAACAGCCAAAATTTTTCTCTTAGATTTGTAACATCCGGGAAATTTTAACTGAAATGCAATCTAGTTTATTACTTTTCATCAGCACATTTTCGACGTCACGGAGATGGTTTGGTGAGCCGTTTGTAGAAAAGAAGGTGAACGTATGTCTCTTTGCCTTCTACTTCTAAGTCAAATTTAGTCCTTTAATTTCAATATTTTATGGTGTATGATGTATGTTTTCTCCTCCTGCAGAGCATCGCTCATGATGCCCGCACTCTCAATCTCGCCCGCACTCTCAAAAAACATGGAAAATCCATACTTCTTCTCGGGATTGGTACAGCTGAAGACGGCGCGCGTCTTTCGACCGAAGGTATAGACTTTGTTGCAATCCTGCCACCAACAGCCCCGGCAAAACTCGCCCTCCGTTGGCTGAAATTCCATTCCTCTCTCTTTTTTCACGGACGCAAATATCAGGCACGGATATATTGCGCCGAGGATGTCTTTACCCTGCCGTCTGCTTTCATGCTTGCCTCCGGAAACCGAGCCCGTCTGGTCTATGACTCACGGGAAATATTTTCTGCGCTCGCATCGAATCATTCCCGGCCACTGAGGCAGAAAATGATCAGCAGTATCGAACGCTATTATATTCCTAAAATCTCTAGGATATTTACCTCCGGTG
>JBPOHH010000691.1:0-4288 GCA_052035765.1 Bacteroidota bacterium | reverse complement strand
ATTACAATAAGTCTATTCTCTATAATCTACAAACAGATAATCAATGTTTGGGAACGACGGATAGTTGCATGTTGGAGCTTTCCGGTGTGTATGATCCTAAATCGGGGGAATTAATCACTATTCCTTGCATCATAACGCTCGGCAATACCGACCATTCAACGATTGTCATTGATACTTTTCTTTGGATGAATAGTGGAATTCTGACCGAAGTAGCTACACAAAATGGAATAATTACTTTGAATGGTGTGTGTGATGATGGCGGCGTTCGATTGTTCATTCCCGCTAATACTTCCACTTCCCTTTCTACCCGTCCGAATCCAGCGCAGGATAATCTGCAGATACAGTACGGTTTGCGCGAACCCCTCACCGTCACACTCGAACTCCTCAATCTGACCGGGCAGGTCGCGCAGACAATTCTCACTAATCAAACACCAGTGGCAGGACAATATACACTTACCAGCGACCTGAGTGTATTGGGGAATGGAGTCTATATGCTACGGATGCGGACGAATAAGGAGATGCTGACGACGAGGGTGGATGTGGTGAAGTGATAGCCGTCCTGCTTTGAGAGTATCACTTCTTAGTGATGCTCTCAATGAAAGAGCCAGGTAGCACGTGCTACGCAGCCAACCACTGAGAGCATCACTAAGAAGTGATACTCTCAGGCAAATACACACTAATAAAATACTTTACCTATTATGAAATATCTTTTTACCCTTTTCCTCTGCCTTGCGAGCGTTTTTCACATGCATGCTCAATCGCTGTCGCTTTTTAATGTGGATGCTTCTAATTTTCCTATGATGAAGGCGAAGTTTTATGCGTTTGATGCTAGCGGTAAGCAGCAACGACCGAATCCGAGCGAAGTACTACTTACAGAAAATGGTCAACCAAGGTCGATTACCAGTGTAAGCTGTCCTCCCGATCAACCCCCAAAAGCACTTTCTACCGTGTTAGTCATTGATGTCAGTGGTTCTATGGAAGAAGGAACCGGGATAAATAAGAGGATAGAACTTGCAAAGACAGCAGCAAGTGCATGGGTTACTGCTCTACCTTTGGGATTAAGTGAATGTGCTGTCACAAGTTTTGACGATAATAATTATATTAATCAGGATTTTACAACCAACCGCCCCAACCTTCTCAAATCAATTTCACGACTATCCCCACTTAAAGGAACTGATTACAATCAGGCGCTTATTAATCCAACAGCCGGTGGGCTCATTATAAGTAAAAAAGGTAAATATCAAAAAGTAATAGTTCTTTTAACGGACGGATTAGGTAATGGCTCTGAACCTGCGATTATAGCAGAAGCAAATCGGCAAAATTGTATCATCTACTGTGTTACCATAGGAATGCCGGCGCCGGATATTCTCAAAAATATTGCTGCTCGAACAGGCGGATTCGTTTTTGAAAATGTGACGTCGGTACAAGAAGCTCAAGAAATTTATCAAAAAATACTTCAAGTAGCCCAAAGCGCTTCCGTATGCGAAATGACTTGGCAAAGTGTTGTTTGTGAAGCAGATAGTAAAATTAATGTAGAAGCAACCTGGCAAGGAAAATCGGCTCAATCTGCGTATATACCACCAAGTACTTCTATCGCTTCCTTGAACGTAAGCCCGGCTTTTACGGTATTTGGTATACAAGCTCCGACATCGTCAACGGATAAGACAATTACCCTTACCGCCCAAAACGCCGATTTTACCGTAACCGGTATCACCGCTACGTTTGGCTCACCTGATATCACCGTGGTAAATACTAATTTCCCGCTACTTATACCAAAAAATACCAATGTTTCTGTAACGCTACGTTTCATACCAAGTGACTCCAGCATAAAATACACCGGCTTCGAAATAACATCTGATAAATGCCCTGCTTTCTTTAGCGCAAAAGGAGGTATTCCATGGGGGAAAATACCTAATCCAACCATAAAACTCATATCGCCCAATGGTGGAGAAACCTTTGTAGCCGGAAGTGATACTCTTATTACATGGGATAGTATTCCCAAATCAGATACCGTGACCTTAGAATATAGTAGTAATAATGGAATCACGTGGAATACGATTACCACGACCGCAACCGATTTGCACTATCTGTGGAAGAATATCCCCTTACCTGCAAGTAATCAATGTAAAATACGAGTCAAACAACTATCACCAAATTCAGGAACAAGCAGTAAAATCGGATCTTTGCTTTTTAGTTTCCCCGGCTTTAGTGATCGTCTCGTGGATGTAAGCTGGAGCCCGGATGGCACCAAAGTTGCATCATCATTTTGGAATCAGGATGTGCTGGTATGGGATGCTTTAACCGGCTCTAAAATTTATATGTTACAAGGACACACACCTCCCGTTTCCTCTGTAAGTTGGAGTCCGGACGGCACGAGAATTGTGACGGTAAGTCGAGATGTAAATGTCAACTTCTGGAACGCTGCAACGGGAGCCAAATTATATTCAATACCCGTCAGCAATGATTGTAAAACCCCAATTTGGAGCCCCGACAGCAAAAAATTCGTCACGGCAAGCAATGATACATTTTTTGTTTGGTCTGCTGATTTTGGGTATAAAATTTTGACCGTAAAGTGTGGATTAGAAGTTATAAATGATATAAAAGTGGTGAAGTGGAGTCCGGACGGAACAAAAATCGCAGTTGGATTTTCTAATCCAGGAGGATGCTATTCACCGGAACTTCCTGATTCGGCTAGTGTTTGGTCTGCGACTACCGGGAAAAAGCTTTTTGCTTTAAATGGACATTTGTGTGGCTTCGGAAACCGTGATCCTAGTGGAATTCAGAGCTTAAACTGGAGTCCGGATGGATCGAAAATTGCAACAGGAGGCGTTGATCATAGTGCAATCATTTGGTCGGGAGTGACCGGTGCAAAACTTTTTACACTCACCGCGCATGGATATCCTGTTGGTGTGGTAAGTTGGAGTCCGGACGGCACAAAGGTTGCAACGGCGAGTTTCAATTATGGTGTTTCAAATGATGGCGTTGTTATCGTATGGTCTGCATCGAGTGGTGCGATGCACTATGCGCTAAGGGATCATTTTGGAGAAATCTCCGGTATAAGTTGGAATCCCGAAGGCACGAAAATAGCAACTGCAAGTCAAGATAATTCTGTCATAATTTGGTCTGCTGCAAACGGAGCCAAACTACTATATTTTAAAGCATTTATTCCCGGATATGGTTCTGGTAACAAAGATTACGGTGCACATTGGAGTCCGGATGGTACTAGAATCGCTATCGGCGGTGACTCATCGGCGACCAATATCTGGCTTGTCGATGATCTTCCAACTACGCTTCAAGAAGATGAATCAGATGCTGTATTCAGCATCGTAGCCCCAAAAGCAGAATCACAAAATATTGACCTGAAACAATGTTTAGTAAATGCTCAAAAAGATACGATGGTAGCTTCTTTTGTCAATAATATAGGTTCGTACAAATGTAGAATTGATTCCCTCTATTTTACCGGCACAGATGCGAGCGCTTTTGCTGTAGTATCAGGGCTGCCTATCTACGAACTACACCCCGGCGACAGTAAAGCCACAGAATTCAAGTTTTCACCTACAAGAACCGGACTCCACACTGCCACCATCAACATTGTTACTCAGTCTGAAACATTACAGCAGACAATCACGGGCGAAGGGATTGCTCCGACGCTTGCAATTGTGAATAATCTTATTGACTTTGGTAAAGTGGTGGTCAATTCTTCAAAAGATACCCTTCAAGCTATTACGATTAAAAATATAGGTTCGGCGCCGCTTACGATTACCGCTACACGCCATGCCGGACCAAATGATGTAGATTTCACTACGTTGAACAGCGGAAACACAGTAAATATAGCACCCGGAGATACAGGGAAAATAGACCTACAGTTTTCACCTAAAGACGTCGGCAGAACGAGCGGAAGACTACTGTTTGACTATAATGGTATCGGCAGTCCGGCGACTGTCGTGTTATATGGAGAAGGAATTAGCAAGTCGTCCATCACTTCTACTACAGAAATTACCTTCGACTCTGTCTGCATCGGTCAAAGCAAAACGCTTCGGGCGACTTTAACAAATGACGGAGAAGGCGACATGCAGCTTCTTCGTGCTGAATGGGTTACGAATACCGGCAATGTATTTGTCATTCCCTTCACCCCTCACCTAGTACGTGAAGACTCAAGTTTTGTAGTAGATGTCAACTTCCAGCCAACTACTCTTGGAATAGCATCCGGCGAAGTGCGCTGGGTAGCTGATAAAGACACTGCTTTTTCTGTTGTTTCCGGAATTGGATTTAAATGTTTGAATGGTAC
>JBPOHH010000677.1:0-4621 GCA_052035765.1 Bacteroidota bacterium | reverse complement strand
CTACCCGTGATACGCCGGTAATTCCACAATAAACTCCGCGCCGTGCCCGGGCTTGCTTTCGCACCATACTTTTCCGTTCATTGCTTCGACGAGTTTTTTGACAATTGACAGGCCGAGTCCGGTGGAGTGTTCGCCGCCGGTGGGCTGCGCCGAGAGGCGCGTGAATTTGCCGAAGAGCTTTTTCATGTCTTCGGCGCTGAGTCCGGGGCCTTCGTCGCGAACGGAGAAGCGAACCTTTGAGTCGGTGGTATTGAAGACATTCACGTAAATATTTCTGTGGTGCGGCGAGTATTTGACGGCATTTGAAATGAGATTCTCTGCTACATTCACGATGATATTTTCATCGGCAAGAACGGGACTATGAGCTGTGAAGGTGGAGCGGAAGGAGATGTGTTTTTGCGCTGCGATGGTCAGATATTGCCCGACCACTGCCATGATGCTTGCATTGGCATCGACCGGCTGCAGGTGGAGAGCTACATGACCCTGATCGATTGCATTCATATCAAGCAGCGTTGTAATGAGCTTGAACATCCGTTCGGCTGAGGTGAGAATATCGGCGCTGAATTCGCGGATGTCTGCCTCCGAGAGCGAACCCGCATTCATCATTTTTGCGATAAGTAATATAGAATTCAGTGGGTTCTTTAAGTCATGCGAGACGATGCCGAGGATCTCGTTCTTCTCGGCAATCGCTGATGAGAGTGAAGCGTTGAGCCGGTGAACCTCTTCGAGTGCGGTGGCTAATTCTTCATTTTTCAGGCGGTAAATTTCTGACTGACTCAGTGCTTGCTCAGCTTCATAGACTGCTTTTACCCGCTGTAGTTCCTTCTCGGCTAGTGTGCGTTCAAAGTCTAATTGATGGGCCAGCCGCCGGGCTTCATCACTGTGGACTTCTTTTTCGAGCAGGTGATATTTATTGATATGATACGCATATTTGTCCCACTGTTCGCGCGCTGAATATGTATCGGCGAGAGCTTTATGGATTTCGTAAGATTCTTTTTTTGTTCCGAATTTTTCAAACATTGCCAGCGATTGCTGAAAGTAATTCTCTGCAATATCAAGATTATACCCTTCAAAATCAGGATGAGCATAGATGAGGCCAATCTGACCAAGAGTAGTGGCTTCATAGACTTTATTGCCGACCTGCCGGTACATTTCGAGCGTTTTTCGATAGCATTCGAGCGCTCTTATAAAATCCGACTGAAGGAAATAAATCGAGCCGATATTTGCCCAACTGTCGGTGATGATCGATTCGTGACCTTTAACTTGTTCAATCTCAACAGCTTTGTAATAATATTCGAGTGATGTGGAGAGTTCACCCAAGGTCTGATGCAGATTCCCGAGATTACAATAATGCCGTATCACGCCCTCCTGATTGTCAATTTCGAGATCGATTGACAGGGCGCGGTTGTAATACTCGAGTGCACGTTTATAATCGGGAAGGTTCGCATAGACAAGGGCGATATGCCCGAGATGCTTGGCGATATCTTTTTTTCGGTGAAGCTGTTCGTCAATTTCAAGTGCCCGATAAAAATAATCGAGAGCCCGTGAATAATCGGAGAAGTTCCAATAAACAAGTCCTATACAACCCAACGCAGTAGCTCTGCCGGGCAGGTTCTCGATCTGATGAGAGAGTTCGAGAGCCGCCAGGAAAAATTCGAGTGCCTGATGATAATTCCCGATGCTGCCCTGTGACGAACCCCGCAGTTGAAATGCCTGCAGGCGTTGATGCAGCACTTCGGTATCAGGGTATCCATCCTCACTGTCAGCAGTATCGGTGGCCCGGAGTATTTGAACGCCAATAGCATCTGCTTCATCAAAATGCCACTTGTCCAATGCAGTCTGCGACTTTGCTATAAGCTGCGTAAATTCATCGTGATTCATATACTTCTTTTCTCATGATTGTACCCAAAAACGGGGCAAAGCGAATATGCGATACTCTCGGAAGAAGTCTGAGCTCCTCGCTTCTTGGTGAGCAGCTCAGTTTGCCGCTGTGCAGACCCAAAAACCGGGGACATCGCGAAGACGCGATACTCTCGGGGGACAAGGAGTCATTTCTTCCCAAATTTAGGATTACGTATCAGTTCTTCATCCGTAAGTGCCTTTAAAAATGCAATGAGGTCGTTCTTCTCCTCCTGTGTCAGATTCAGCGGCACAATGCGCTCGTCTTTATTGATAAACTGTTTGCCGCCTTCATTGTAGTGGTCGAGTGTTTCCTCAAGCGTCATGAGGTGACCGTCGTGCATGTAGGGATCGGTGAGGGCGATATTGCGGAGAGAAGGTGTCTTGAATTTACCGACATCGCGCGGATTCCGAGTGAAATCATGGCGACCTTTGTCATAATAATGCGTAAATAATCCTGTACTGTGGAATTCATTATCCGTAAAATTATACCCCGAATGACACGCCGCGCACTGCGTTCTGGTGTCAAAAAAGAGGTCTTTCCCACGCTGTTCACTTGCATTCAATGCTGATGTATTTCCTTGAATAAACTTGTCATAGCGTGAATTTCCCGAAAGCACCGTGCGGATAAACGTCGCAATCGCCTTCATCGCCATTTTACTCGACGGCACAGTGCCTGCACCGAAAGCGCGCGTAAATTGTGCCACATAATTTGAGTCATTCTTCAGGCGCTCATCTATTACTGCTACATCAGCCCGCATCTCGGCAGGATTGGTAAACGCTGCAAATGCTTGCTCCTCAAGCGAGGGCGCACGACCGTCAAAAAACAAACTCGGAGCATACGCCGAATTCACCATCGTCGGCGAATTTCGATTGCCGAGCTCGCCATTGACCCCGCGGCTCACCTGCATTCCGCCATCGGTAAAGGCAAATTCCTGCTTGTGGCAATTCGCGCAAGCAATTGTATTATCAGAAGATAAACGCACGTCGTAGAAAAGCTTGCGTCCAAGCTCGATCTTTTCGGCATTGATAGGATTGTCGGCAGGAATAGGAAATTGCGGGAAGCCGGCAGGAAGGACATAATCAACTTGGTTGGCAGGACCGGGTTCGGTCGTCGGACATCCGATAAATGTCACCGACAGCGAACAGAGAAGCAAGGACAAAAGTCCTTGCTTCATCTGTTTGTTCAGAATTCTATGAAGTGAAGTTTTCATAGCGATTAAAGAAGTTATGGAAGGTTCATTTTTTTAATTTGTTCATGTTCTCAAATTTATCTTTGAATTCACGAAGCTCACGTCCTTTGAGCCCAAATGTCGCAAGTATTTCATCACTCGGGAGTTCGCTCAGCATCGATGCCAGCGCATTTGCCTCCAGCCGGGAGAATCTCACAGAATGGAGCGTGTAATCTTCATACGCTTCCCATGCCACGGGCACGATCTCGCGAACGATTTGTGCCATTGCCTCGCCATAGACCCGGATCTCGTACTGTGCATGGGAGTCCATGCGCAGCTTCAGGAAATGGAATAAATTATGTAAATCAATTTTCCAGTACCATTCCGTATAATTCGACACCGGAAGATTAATGCGGGCGATTTCCCGCGCTACACCCATGTCGAGGAGTTCCTGGTATTCAGCATACATTTGGTTCTGCGAATTCTCGAATTTCCCGGCAATTTGCTCGGCTTGGTCAGTTGGGAAGGTCTCGTCTGAACGTCCTTGCTTGTTCATCGTGCTCTGCGGACGGATATTTTCGAGCGACGGGATGTAGAATTCATCCTTCATTTCGGAGTAGCGTCCGCTGTATTCATTGACATTTGCCGTGCGGTGGCGGATCCACTGACGCGCTATAAATATAGGTAACTTAATGTGAAATTTGAATTCCACCATCTCAAAAGGCGTCGTGTGCTGATGACGTAATAAATACCGAATCAACCCTCTGTCCTCCGTCAGGCGCTTGGTGCCCTCACCATACGAAACGCGGGCGGCCTGCACGATCGAATGATCGTCGCCCATGACATCGACAAGTCTCACAAAACCCTTGTCCAAACACGCTATTTCTTTGCCGATACTGCTCATAAATATTCTATTCGTTGAATCAATTGCTGTTACTGGAAATTATTCTGAAAATCGAGCGTAGGAATGCTCAATTCCAACGGCGAAATTACGTAAAATAATCGAAGAAAGAGTTCGCGGGAGTACTTAATACATTTCGCCTTCACCCTCAAGCCGCGACCGTTTTTTCTCTATCGCCGCTAATTTCAGTCCCACTGCCTCGGCGAGATTGATGCCCCGCGCGTTGGCATAATTACAGAGCGCAATAAACACGTCCGCCGCTTCATCGGCTATCCTCTCGTCGGCTATAGACTTACCTTTCCAACGCTTTTTTTCGAGGTTGGCGAGTTCACCTGCTTCACCACAGAGCTCAAGACAGAAAAATTCCGGACTCCGCACCGGAAAACACGCATTCTGATACGCGTCAAAATTATGCTGAATGACCGGCATTCCTGCCTGCACGGACTCAATGAGTCGTTCGGATAACTCGATAGATTGTTTTGAATTCATAGGATAATTATAATTACCGAACCACCGATACAGGAATAATGGAAATGCCATCTGAAGTCACCAGGCGAACATAATACGCGCCTGCCGGAAGCCCGCCGGAATTCCACGGAAATTCATGCGTGCCGGCTGCAATTGTTCCGTTGTAAATAGTTGAAATAGA
>JBPOHH010000874.1:0-11121 GCA_052035765.1 Bacteroidota bacterium | reverse complement strand
GGTACATCTGTTTCGAGAAAATACGTTTTCATCATGCCTTTGCCCTTGATTTCGAGTTCACCACGCTCGACAAAATGAAAATTCGAAGCGCCGACGGACTGTACAAATCCCTCGCTAACGTGAATTTTCCCCGTTTCGCCGTGCGATTCCATCCTGCTTGCCGTATTAACCGCATCTCCCCATAAGTCGTAGGCGAGTTTATTCTCTCCGATAATTCCCGCGACCACACTTCCCGAGTGTAACCCTATGCGTACTTCGATATGGCCGCCTGCCTGTGTGCGGTATGCGTGCATCATATTTGCGACATCGAGGGCAAAGAGTGCTGCCCGCTCGGCATGATTATCCTGCTTAATCGGCGCGCCGGCGACTGCCATATAGGAGTCACCCATCGTTTTAATTTTCTCAAGTCCGTGTTTGCGGGCTAATTGATCAAACTGCGAGAAAATACTATTGAGAAGACCCACTAATTTCTCCGCCGAGACCTGCTGTGAAAGTGCGGTAAAACCCACGATATCCGAGAAAAACACGGTCACTTCCTCAAACGAATCGGCAATAGTCCTCTCGCCTCTGACCATACGCTCGGCTATATGCGCAGGAAGGATATTATGGAGGATTTTTTCTTGTTCCTGGAAGCGTACAATCCTGATTTGCCGATCGCGCTCGACTTCCTCAAGCCGACGCCGATGCTCAATAATCTGCGCCTGCTTGGCGGCTTCGTCATTTTGTACCTGCTGATACGTTGCAAAATACTTCCGCAGGTACTCTATCGCTTCCCATCGGTTCTGACTCTCATAAAGATCTGCAAGTGACTTATAAACCTCGACATTCTGCCCTTTGGTGCCGATTTCTTCGTTCATAGCGCTTGCCCTCAGCAAGAATTCCTCTGCCTTAGCCGGGTCATACCGGTCGAATTTCGGCGATGCATACAGCGTCCCGATATTCCCGATGACAATCGCAGCGCCCGACTTTTCCCCGAGCTCTTCATGCGTCGCGAGCGCCTTGCTAAAATATTCCAATGCTTTATCATATTCGCCGATATCGGCATAGACGCCTCCGATATTGCCGGTCACGAGCGCAACGGCCGATTTCGCGCCGAGAGCTTCGTGTTCGGCAAGCGCCCGCACCAAATACTCCAATGCCACCTCATACTGCCCGAGCGAGTAATGCACACTCCCGATGTTGCCGGTAATTGCCGCAATTAACGATTTTTCATTGAGTTCGGTATGGGTGAAGAGGGCTTTTTCAAAATAAAGAAGTGCATTATCAAACGCGCCAAGGCGGGCATAAACGCCGCCGATATTGCCGGTGACGACAGCAACGCCGGATGGATCAGTCAGCTCCTCATAGCGTACGAGAGAGTTGCCGAGATATTCGAGGGCTTCTTCGTACGAACCGAGATACGCATAGACGATACCGATATTCATCATATCGCGGGCGGAGCCGGATTTAATTCCAAGGTTCTCATGAGCCACGAGCGCTTTGCCGAGATACTCGAGCGCCAGTTCGTAGGCGCCACGCGGCCAGTGCATCATGCCCAGCATAAGCCATGCAAGCGCTGTGTTGGCAGCTTGATTGTGGTATTCAGCAAGAGCAAGTGCCTGATTTACAAGACAAAACGCCTCGTCAATATCACCCTTGAGCCGAGCCGTATCCGCAATAACCAAGAGCGCAGACACATGCTGCTCATTTTCCTTGGTCGTGCCGGCGATGACCTGCCCGGCAAGGTGCTCGGCTTCATCGAAATTCCCCTTGATATTGGCTGCATTCGCTCGGTCGAGCAGGATTTGAAGATCGTCGTGTGTCATACTATTCACTATAAAATTCAACGATGTCAGGCATGTACTATAGTTTAAGTATCATATTTTATGCCATGACAGGTTGCGACCGAATATTTCTGAGATTTTAGGAGCCGAAGTCAACGATACTCCCAAATTCTACCGGCAAAAATACGGGATTTAGCCGTATCATACAGTCATGAATCCTTCGGTAAATCACCATGAATTACGCAGATATGACTAATTCACCATGAATGACATGCATTCGTTTCCGCTCAGAAGGCGCTCAGGTGAACACCGGCGACTGCCCGGATGATAATCGGCCAACTCTCTGTGCATCTGCATATCAGAACAACTTATTCATGAATAAAGGGATTTGATGTTTTCCATACATCTCCCGCCCCCACAGTAATAAGCATATCACCTTCACGAATAAACGAGCGCAGAAATTCCGTCGCCTCGTCTTTACTTTGAATATAGCGCACATTTTTATGTCCGCTTTGCCGTGCAGCTTTGGCAATTGACTCACCGGTCAAGCCCTCGATGGGCTTCTCTCGCGCTGCGTAAATATCAAGCACGACAAGCACATCCGCATCATCAAACGACTGTCCGAATTCCTTGAGAAAATCCCGCGTTCGCGTATAGGTATGCGGCTGAAAAACACAGACAATGCGACGCTCCTGCCATCCGGCACGCGCAGCCGAAAGCGTAGCACGCACTTCGGTCGGATGATGCGCATAGTCATCAACGATGAGAATGCCGTCGTACTCGCCCTTGACTTCAAAACGCCTGTACACACCGGAGAATTCGGCAATTGCCTGACGTATAACGTCATACTCGATACCAAGCTGAAGCCCGACGGTGACCGCGGCAAGCGCATTTTTAATATTATGTACACCCGGAATATTCACCGTCAGCTCGCCAAGAGGAATATCATTGGCAATTACCGTACAGTGGGTAGAACGCTTCTCGGCGGTAATTCCGACAGCGCGTACGTCAGCATGAGGCGAGAGCCCGTACGTAACAACTTTTTTGGTAATGCGCGAGAGAATGTCTTTGACTCCGGTATCATCGAGCCCGACGGCAGTAAAACCATAAAACGGCGTTTTATTGGCAAATTCGACGAAGGCGTTTTTGATTTCATCGAGTGAACCGTAGATATCGAGATGCTCGGCTTCGACATTGTTGATAACTGCAATTGTGGGTGAGAGTTGCAAAAACGATCGGTCATATTCATCAGCTTCGACCACGGTCCATTTCCCTTTGCCGAGGCGGGCATTCGTCCCGCCGAGACCGCGGAGGCGTCCGCCAACCAAGACCGTGGGGTCGATTCCTGCTTTCATGAGGACGAGTCCGCACATAGAGGTCGTTGTAGTCTTACCATGCGTACCCGCGATTGCGAGACAATAGTTGAGGCGGGCGACTTCGGCGAGCATTTCAGCGCGTCGGATGAGGGGAATTTTCCGGTTAATTGCCTCGGCTGTCTCAGGATTTTCGAGGACATTCACTGCACTTGAATAGACAACTACTTCGGCTGTGTCGATATTCGAAGCTGCGTGACCGATGGTGATGTGAGCACCGAGAGAGGCGAGATAGTCGGTGATGTCGGACTGTGCCGCGTCCGAACCGCTCACTTTAAAACCTTGATTCACAAGGATTTCAGCAATTCCACTCATACCTATACCGCCGATACCGACAAAATGAACATTTGTAACTGTTGTGAACATGCGTTTCCTTCGATAGGGAGCTCAAGTACCCAATGAAAAACCCTGCTGAGCCGATGTGTATGCGTGCAGGGTTATGATTCGTTGTAGATGATTTTTTCCAAAAATAACAAAAAAAAGAGGGACTGCATTCAATTGCAGTCCCTCAGCCAGCATGAGCGTATGAATTTTAGTAGCGAATGACTTTGAATTTCGCGGCACCCATATTCAATTTGACGAATACTTTCTTGGAGGTCGTATCATATCCGACAGTACGATAGACGGATTCTGAAATTTTCTCAAATCCGGCAAGATCGACGCCTGACAATTCATCATCTTCAAATTCCAGGACACATCCGGAAGCCGTTGGAATACTTAGCTCTACCGACGAAGCACCGCATTCGAGTTCAAAGTGTGTCGAGTCGGTACGGTCGCCTAATTTCAGCTTGGCGGAAGCAGCACCGACATTCATTTTCAGGGTGTTTACTTTATAACTTGACAAGTCAAAGTTCGTGGCAGCAGCACCGAGGTTGATGGATAAATTCCACACTGGGAATGTACTGAGCTTCACATCGACACGATTCTCGAATTTATTTCGCTTGAACCAATTCCAGTGGACATGATTGTCGTGCATGGACAGTGAAACATTGGTGGAAGTGTCATCTCGCTTAGTCTCTAAGTCGTATTCCCCAAAAGTCGATTGGGTGTTTACCTCGACAAGATTCGAAGTCGTGTCGGGTGTAATAAAGAACTTCCCCGCCCCGGCATCAAGCTCAAAATTAAACTCCTTGGCTGTGCTGTCTCTGACCTCGAAGGTCTCAGCGAAGGACTGACTCGTTTGCTTGCTGCTCATACGCGGCTCATCACAGTCAAGATTGAAATTATCACGAATTGAATTTACCCCTGTAAATACTCCCGAGAAGAGCGCTACACCGAGTAAAATTCCACCGCAAGCCGAGAGTACGGAACGGATTGTCTGATCCTGTACAAATGATTTTGCGCCCCAGATTATAAGGGCAAGCGGCCACAGCTTCCAGACACCTTCCCAATATACGTTGACCAAGCCATAATTACCCAAGAGCAAAATGATACCCGAGCTAAGCAGGAATGCGCCCCAAAAAATTCTACCAGATTTCATGTTTATTCTCCAGATGGTGTATATGTTGGGGGTTCAGAACGGTACATCGGTGGTGGCATAGGAGTCGGGCGAGCAGATTTTTGGAATGAATTCCATATTGTCATCGCTCCTATTGCAACGAGAATCAACGGCCAAAGATCGCCGAAGTCTACATTGGGGATGAAATTTTCAGCCAAAAATATCAGTCCTACAATCATCAAAATGATACCGCCCATTAAATTACGTTTGCTCTTATCCTTACCGGGATAGATTTCAGGCTCCGGCTCAAAGGATGAAGCTCCGCCATCGGCGGGTGTCGCTGAATAGCCCATTACTTCTTCTTTATCCGGCAAAGCAAACATTAAAATGATATATAGTAAAAAACCCGTACCATAGACGAAAAAGGCAACTGCAAATCCTATTCGTAACAGCACGGGGTCTATATCAAAATACTCCGCAAGTCCGGCACATACACCGCCAATGACTTTATGTTTTTTGGATCTATACGCTCTTTGCATAATGTACTCCAAGGGAAAAGTGAATAAATACATCTGAACTTTCCCGTCAGTACGCAGCGTTAAAAACAAATGTTTCAAATTACTTTTAACACAATTTAGCATTTGCATCGCGCGCGAGGGGTGTTTAAGTGATGATTGCAACCCCTTAAAAAGCAAAAGGCGTAGATTACTCTACGCCTTTTGCTTTTCGAAATGATTTTTCTCTTATTTTTTCAATGCTTCTGCTCCGCCGACAATTTCGAGCATTTCTTTTGTAATAGCTGCCTGACGTGCTTTGTTGTATTGAAGCTGCAATGCGCGGATTAAATCGCGGGCGTTTGTAGTCGCATTATCCATTGCCATCATACGTGCTGCCTGCTCTGCTGCATTCGACTCGAGGAGCGCGCGCCATACTTGGATATTGAGGTATTTCGGGAGTAATTCATCCATGATATCTCCGCGTGAGGGCTCGAAGATATAATCACTTCCGTCATCTGCATGATGCGAAGATGTATTCTCGTTGGCACTGCGCTCAACCGGAAGAAGTAAATTTAATTTTACTTCTTGCTTAATAACGGACTTAAATTCATTGCAGAAGATCTCAACACGGTCGAATTTCTCATCGGTGAACCCATCGGACACCAAGCTTGCGACATCGAGCGCAGTGCTGAAATTCAACTTGGCGAAGATATCGGGGAATTCTTTAACGACCGGTATAGTTTGCTTACCAAAGAACGACACAGCGCGCTTACCAATCGGCACCACTGAGATTTTAGCACCCGGATAAAGTGCCGGAAGTCCCTTAGTAATATGGTTAAAAGCAGCTTTGAGCAAATTAGCATTAAAGCTGCCGCAGAGGCCACGGTCCGAGCTCACGACAATCACGGCAACAGACTTTACCTGCGAAGGCTTACGAAGCATCGGATGGTAATACTCTTCTTCTGTCGAAGCAGCAAGATTACCCAATATTTCCGAAAGCTTGAGAGTATAGGGTCGCGCTGCAAGAATTGCATCCTGCGCACGACGAAGCTTCGCCGCCGCCACCATCTTCATAGCAGAGGTAATTTTTGCTGTATTTTTTACTGCGCCGATTCGCTGGCGTATATCACGTAACGTTGCCATGTTGACCTTGTTTTTTAAGTTTAAGTGTTTCTAGCTTACTCGTTGAAATTCAAAAAGACTACCAGTACATTTTCTTGGTTAATAGATACTCTCCGACATAGTCATTGACGCTTGATTCTAAGGATTGAAATTCATGCGCGGCACTTGTTGAGGAGAGCTTTGCCATATCTGCTTGCGTAAAATTCTGATATTGCTGCCGAAGCGACTCCGGCATTTCGATATATTCGATTCTCGACTCAATACCGATGGCATGAAACACCGCATGGGCGAGCTCATTCCAGCTGCGCGCTCTGCCGGTGCCGAGGTTATAGATTCCGGCTATCGTATCGTCCTTGAGTATTTTCCACATAACGTCGCAAACATCCTTGACATAGACAAAGTCCCGCATTTGTCCGCCGTGTGCATACTGAGGTGCATTAGACTTGAAGAGACGGATTTTCCCTGTTTGCTCGATCTGACAGAAGGCTTTATAGACCATACTTGCCATGTCGTCTTTGTGGTATTCGTTTGGTCCGAAGACGTTAAAATACCGAATCCCCACACAGCTTTCGAGCAGACCGTTGTCATGTATCCAATTGTCAAACAACAACTTAGAATATCCATACATGTTGAGAGGGCGGAGAGTACGACTTAAAGAATCGCTATATCCCTGTTCGCCGATTCCATACGTAGCAGCACTGCTTGCATAGATAAACCGCACATCACCGCTCGCACAATAGGCAGCTAAATCAACGCTGTAGCGATAGTTATTGTCCAGTAAATAATCGGCATTCCGCTCGGTCGTCGCCGAGCATGCCCCTAAGTGAACAATCGCCTCAATTTCATCGATATAATCGCCATCAAGCAGGTCATCACGGAACACATCAGGATGCACAATATCGGTAAACTGCTTGCCTACTAAGTTCTTCCACTTGTTTGCCTCGCCCAAATAATCAACGACGAGAACGTCAGTAACGCCCTCGTCATTTAATTTTTTGATAAAGCAGCTTCCGATGAAGCCCGCTCCGCCTGTTACGACAACCATGTGTTCTTTAATTTGTTCAGTGAGGAGATACAGTTTGCCAGGAATCAATCTACAGCTTCAATTCATCAATGAATTGTCGTCATAAATCGTTCGGTAAATTGCTTAATCGCAGCAAGTAACGGCACTTTCACGGCATCATTGAGGTCTTTGATTTCAATAATGGACATCAGGACCGGCTTGTGAGCGTTTTCCATGAAATCGAGAAATTCTGTTTCATAGCGTTTTAAATGCTCCACCGGAATCGCATCCAAGTAGCCATTCGTCGCGGCAACCACCATAGCGATCTGACGTTCAACGGCAACCGGCGAATACTGTGCTTGCTTTAAAATTTCGGTAAGAACATATCCACGGGTAAGTTGCTGTTGAGTGGACTTATCAAGATCCGATCCGAATTTTGCGAATGCTTCGAGTTCGCGGAACATCGCAAGCTCCAATTTCAACGGACCGGCCACTTTTTTCATCGGCTTAATCTGAGCATTACCACCCACCCGCGACACAGAGATACCGATATTGAGCGCAGGTCTGACACCTGCATTGAAGAGATTCGGCTCCAAGTAAATCTGTCCGTCGGTAATCGAAATCACGTTTGTCGGAATGTATGCTGCCACGTCACCTGCTTGCGTTTCAATCACCGGAAGCGCGGTCAGCGATCCGCCGCCGAGAGCATCCGAAAGCTTAGAAGCACGCTCTAACAAACGGCTGTGCAGATAGAAGATATCGCCCGGATACGCTTCACGTCCCGGTGGACGGCGCAAGAGGAGCGACACTTGACGATACGCTGCCGCCTGCTTGGTAAGATCATCATAAATCACCAATGCGTGGCGACCTGAATCACGGAAGAATTCACCCATCGAGCAGCCGCAATACGGAGCGATGAACTGAAGCGGTGCGGGATCGGCAGCATTTGCCGCGACGATAATCGTGTAGTCCATTGCGCCATGCTCCTGAAGCGTTGCCAGTACGTTGGCTACGGTCGAACCCTTTTGTCCGATTGCCACATACACACAATACACAGGATTGATACCGAGACGCTTTGCTTCTTCGGTATGCGTATATTTCTGACTGATAATCGTGTCAACGGCGACAACAGTTTTACCTGTCTGACGGTCACCAATAATCAACTCACGTTGACCGCGACCAATCGGAATAAGCGCGTCGATTGCCTTGATACCGGTCTGAAGCGGTTCGGTCACCGGCTGACGGTCAATTACCCCAAGCGCTTTGCGCTCAATCGGTAAGGAATGTTTTGCATGAATCGGCCCCTTGCCGTCAATCGGCACACCGAGTGGATTCACCACGCGGCCGAGCAATTCCTCGCCCACCGGCACGGAAGCGATTCTACCCGTACGACGCACCGTATCGCCTTCTTTTACCAGGCGGTCGTCGCCGAAGAGCACCACGCCGGCATTGTCTTCTTCGAGATTGAGCACCATACCCATGACACCATTCGGGAACTCCACGAGCTCCGACACCATCACTTTGGTCAACCCATAGACGCGGGCAACACCGTCACCGACTTGGAGCACGGTACCAACTTCATAAATATCAATTTCATTCTCGTAGCCGGAAAGCTGGCGACGCAATATCGCGGAGATTTCTTCAGGACGAACTTCAGCCATATTCTTTACCTTTGTTAATTGAATGTCAAATTTTAATTTTCGTAATTTCTTTGTAATGAAGAAGATGCAATGCACCACATCTTAATTTCCAACCTACGTTCACTTGGGCCGCGTGCTGCTGAGTACCGGCGCTCAGTCTTGAACGCGGGAAGCAGCCGAAAAGCCCAATTTATTCTGCAGGCTTACCGGCATATCGGCATCAGCAAGGCGCTTGTAAAGCAGCTCAAGCTGACGGCGAACACTGCCGTCATAGAGTCGATCACTGATTTTCACCACGACGCCGCCTTTAAGCTCCGGCTTGACATCAAAATTCGCGATGACTACTTTTTGTACTTGATTAGCAATATTTTGAGATAATTGCAACTTCAGGTCTTCCCCGATTTCGACAGCGGTGCTGCATTCAATCGGCAGGAGATTCATGCGTTTAAAGTATAATTCCTGAAACGCTTCAATTATTCCCTCAAGCATGCTTTCACGGCGTTTTTCAGCAACAAGCATCAGAAAATCAAGCGTTTGCGATGAAATTGTCTCACCGTAAATTTCCCGGAAAATCTCTTGCTTCTTGTTGTGCGATACGACCGGACTTTGCAACAACGCACGAAAGTCTTTGGACTGATCAATCGTCGAATTCACAAACTGCAAATCCTGATAGACACCTTCGAGCTGTGTGTCTGCGAGTGAACCGAACAGTGCCTGAGCGTACCGTTTTACTATGCGATAGTTTATCATGGGATGGGCGTGTTATGGGGTATTAATTCTTGGATGTTTGGCTGATATAATTCTCGACGAGCGCGCGGTGATTTTCAGCGTTTAATGTTGTGCCGAGAATCTTCGCTGTTGCTTCAACGATAAGCTCTGCCGTTTCAGCACGTAAGGACAAAAGTGCGGCTTCTTTTTCACGTTCAATCTCACGGAGTGCTTCCGTGATTTTGGTGCGTTTTACGCGCTCAGCTTCATCATACGCAGCTTGGACTAAATGCTCTGCCTGCTGCTTTCCTTCTTTGACAAGATTCATCATATCCTGCTGCGCCGATGCGAGCTTGGCTTGACTTTCTTTGAGAAGTGCCTGCGCTTCGGCATTGACTCTGTTTGCTTCATTAATGGCATTCTCAATTCCGCTTTCACGCGCTTTGAGAGAGGCAAGTAATGGCTTAAATCCAAATTTACCAATCAGAAACAAAAACAAGCTGAAATTAAACAGCGTCCAAAAAATCAATCCGGGCGATACATTAAGTAAATTTTCCATAGCTCGTATTCAATCAATTAAAGAATGTCAAAAACAATGTCAAAAAAGAAAAAACAACACCTGTCGAAAAATACAAAGATAGAATTCTCTCTGTAATTCTGTCTTCGTACTTTGGGCAGTACCCGCCTATAATAAGGTGTGCTTCCGCGAGTTACCAAGCGGAAGCACATCCGGTCTCATCTATTACTTAATAGCCAAAAGGATACAAATAACGCAAGCAAAAAGCGCAACACCTTCGATAAGAGCTGCACCAATAATCATTGTAGCGCGGGCATCTTTTGCTGTTTCGGGCTGACGTGCACCTGCTTCGAGAGCAGCCGCTACGAGAGGACCGATACCTGTACCTACACCAAACACAATAATACCAACGCCAATACCGGCGCCTAACCAAGCTAAACCTTGAGGATTCATAATATTATCCCTTAAATTAAATAATAGAAAAACAAAACAAAATTAAATACAAATTGAAATGACCATTAATGAGCATGCTCTTCATCATGAACATGATCGCCAAGAGCGAGACCGACAAACACCGCCGACAGCATCGTAAAAATATACGCCTGCAGGAAGACAACCAGTGTTTCCAAGAAATAAATAAACACCGAGAATCCCACCGATACCGGCACGACACCCCATGATTTAAAGAAGAACGTAAGCCCTATAAGGGACAGCAAAATAATGTGACCGGCAGACATATTGGCAAAAAGACGCATCGTGAGCGCAAACGGCTTGGTAAAGAGTCCGATGATTTCAATCGGAATCATAATCGGCGCTAAATACACCGGCGCGCCACCCAACAAGTGATGCAGCCATGCGCCGATACCTGCTTCTTTCAACGCTGTATAATTCACCACTAAAAATGTCGTAATTGCAAGCGCTGCCGTGGTGCCTATCGCTCCGGTCGCAGAATGTCCACCCGGCACAAGTCCGAGTAAATTCATAATGAGAATAAAGAAAAAGATCGAAAGGAAATACGGGGTAAGTCTGTCGGCAATACGAAGGGAAGGGAGATTCGGTC
>JBPOHH010000593.1:0-2277 GCA_052035765.1 Bacteroidota bacterium | reverse complement strand
CAAATGCAATTTTATCATAACTCATTCAAAGAAAATAAAATAGAACGGAAATCCAGAACATCGAACTCCTTATCCTCTTCCAAGATTTACGCTCATCCATTGCTGGATATAGAGTTGAGACCTTGGCAGTCGGCTCCAACCAAATTCGTATGTCACACAGCGCTCTTACGATTAAACTTTCATATATGATACAATTCCTAGTCACCACAAAAAAATGACACAACGGTGACATAACGGTGACATAACGATGACATAAGCCCTCCACAAGCCCCGTACTTTTGCGCCACTTCTTTGTAACATCTCAATTGCAAAGTATAAATAACTTGTTTAATTATTTAAAGGTTAATTGTATGGCACATTCCCTGATCTATCTTGATCGCAACGAGAGCAACTATGGTCCGGCTCCTAAATGCTATGATGTACTCCGCCTCGCCGACCTCGAGTCGATGAGCTGGTATTCCCGCGAATTCGACAACGGCTCTAAAAGTATCCTCACAGCTCGACTTGCGAATGATTTCCACGTCGATGAGAAAAGCATCATTCTTGGCTACGGAGCCGAAGATCTACTCAAGCAATCTGTTCAATGCTTTCTCAGAAAAGATGATACGATTCTCATTCCATCCTACTCGTGGTGGTATTACAAACAATTAGCCGCCGAAGTCGGATGCAAGCAAGCCGAATATCAGCTTGTCCTTGGTGAAAATGGTTACGAATATGATGTTGATTCTTTACTTGATATTTATTCGACCGTCAAGCCAGCAATGGTCTTTATTAGTTCTCCTAACAATCCTACCGGTAAAGCTATTTCCCCGGTCGAACTCCGCGACATCCTCCGTCACTTCAACGATTCTATCGTCGTTCTCGACGAAGCATACTCAGCCAAAAGTACCAACAGCATGATGAAAGACCTCTTAGACGAGAATCCCAACCTCATCATCATGCGCACATTTTCTAAATATTATGCCCTTGCAGGAATGCGCATCGGATATGCAGTCGTTGGTGAAAAAGTCCGTGAATTCACAAAATTTACCAATCGATACTTAGGATTTAATCGACTCTCAGAGCAGATTGCCATCGCCGCACTCGATTCTCCCGACTACTATGAAAATATCGCTGCAAAAATGACCCAAGACAAAGAAATGATGTATGAAGAATTCTCCTGTCTCCCCGGCTGTACCGCCTACCACTCGGTGGCTAATTTTATTCTCGTCAAAATCCCCCGCTCCATTTATACATCACTCAATACGTACCTGAAAAACCGTGGATTTGTCATTAAATTCATGAATGAAGAACTCCTGAATTCTCATCTGAGAATTACGCTCGGAACGCAGGAGCAGAACCGTGGTCTTATGAATGCTATTAAAGATTTTTACCGTGAGTATAGACCCGAGACGACGCTCACCCGCAGCATTCAACCAGATTTCCATGAATTTCGCTAGGAGATTACCCATGAAACATCGCATTGTAGAATATAACCTTTCGCTCAAGCTCCTCGAAATCGAGGAGCTTTTGGATGTGGTGTTCTATCGCCCACTAGCTTTTGCGTTTGTCAAATCAATCTACAAGACATCCATCACGCCCAACCACATCACGTGTATTGCTCTTACTTTTGGAATAGTTGGCGGTAGTCTGCTATCAGCCGGTACCTACCATGCAGACGTTGCAGCGGCGATATTTTTGCCGCTCTCTATCGTATTTGATTGCGCAGACGGCATGTTGGCACGGCTCAAGAAAAACGGCAGCCGATTCGGACGAGCGCTCGACGGCTTGGCGGACTATATCGTAGGCTTGACCATATATATTAGTATTGGTATTGGCTGCGCCGGATACGAACACGCTACAGCGCTCATGTTGCTGACAGTAGCGGCAGCAATTAGCAATTCACTGCACGCGGTACTCGTTGATTATTATAGACTTCGCTTTGTCGAATATACTCGACCGACTGAAGCAGCCTTGGTTATTACTCCTTCGGAAGAATCGAAAGAAAACACCAGCAAGGGAATACTCGAACAATTCCTTGCAATCATTGATGCAAAGTATGCAAAAGCGCAACGGATGATTACCAAGCGAAGAACAGATAATCAACTCGTTCGAGGCGAAGAATATTACCGCAAGAACAAAACAATCCTCCGCTATTGGACCTATCTCGGTACTTCTACACAGCTTACACTCCTAATTCTCTGCGCGTTTATCCATCGTATAGATTTGTATCTCTGCGGAATTGTCGTCGCAGGGAATCTCTACGCAATCGCACTTAGTATCATTCAATCACGAATT
>JBPOHH010000023.1:0-5595 GCA_052035765.1 Bacteroidota bacterium | reverse complement strand
TAGGCAGCTTCAGCAAAGGATACGTTATCGGGGATTTTGGTGGTAAGGTTTTTGGGAACGGAGATAATTTCGGCGTGATTGGCAAATTGAGCACCTGCACAGGCGACGCGGTCGCCGGGGGAGAATTCTTCGCACCGGGATTCGATGACAATACCGGAAGCGCTGTAGCCGAGAGTTTTGTAGGATTCGAGCTTGGATTTGACCCGTTCATAGGTCGCAAGAATGCCGTCTTTTTTTACATTTTCAATGACTTGTTTCACTGCTTCGGGCTGTGAACGTGCCCGCTCAAGCATCGACGATTGCGCCGAGGCAACGGAAGTGCGTTCAGTACCGGCACTTATGAGTGTATTAACAGTACGGACGAGCACACCGCCCGCGCGGCAAGACGGCGCAGGAAGCTCTTCGACGAGCATTTCGCCGGTTTTTTGAAATTGAACTACTTGGAGCATTGTTCTAATTGTAGAAGAAAATTAGGAAGGGTTATCACAGAATTGACCGCAAAAATAAGGAAAATTCACGACGTAGAGACGTTGCATGCAACGTCTGTTTGGTTCATGAATTTCGAATGGTGTGTGTGGTAGAGACGTTGCATGCAACGTCTCTACGGGTGATGGATTACGATTGGTGTGTGTTGTAGAGACGTTACATGCAACGTCTCTACGCGGGATATGGATTATGGTTGGTGCGTGTTGTAGAGAAGTTGCATGCAACGTCTCTACGGGATATGGATTACGGTTGGTGCGTGTTGTAGAGACGTTGCATGCAACGTCTCTACGGGATATGGATTACGGTTGGTGCGCGTTGTAGAGACGTTGCATGCAACGTCTCTACGCGGGATATGGATTACACTATTGGTCAATGCTGCAACGGTCGTTTCTTGATTATACCACCACGTGTTTCTTTGACGGCATTCATCACGACGAATGCTTCGGGGTCGATGGCTTCGATTTCGGCGTTGAGTTTGTTGAGTTCAAGGCGGGTGATGACAGTGTAGATGATGTCTATCTCTTTGGATTGTCCGCGCTTACCATAGCCACCATTACCACGGTAGATCGTTACGCCTCGTCCGAGTTTGTCGATAATTGTTTGGCGGATGTCCTCACTTTGCGTGGAAATAATCGTCACGCCGATGTATTCTTCAATACCTTCAATGACAAAGTCGATGGTTTTGGCAGCGGCGAGGTAGGTAATCATCGAATAGAGCGCAATTTCAATGGAAAGCAGGTACGAAGCAACAGAAAAGATTAGGATATTCAGACAGAGAATGATATCACCGATCGTGGTGCCGATTTTCCTACTAAGATATATTGCAAGAACTTCCGTGCCGTCGATGACAGCACCACCGCGCACGGAGAGCCCGATACCGGCACCGAGAAAGAAACCTCCAAAGACAGCCACCAGGAGTTTATCATGGGTCACATCCGGGAAATTCACTACAGCTACGCAGAGGGCAAGCCCGCTGATTGCGAGCGAGGTCTTTACAGCGAATGTCGTCCCAACTACTTTAGATGCAAGATAGATAAATGGAAGATTGATGCCAAAAAGCAGTATCCACAGTGGAATATGGGTGAGTTCACTCGTCAAAAGCGCAATTCCTGTCGCCCCTCCGTCGATGAATTTATTCGGCAATAAAAAACTTTTGAGCGCAAAAGATGCCGAAAAAATGCCCGTGATGATGAATGCACTATCTCTCAACAAGCGTTTTACCGGAAGTTTTTTGGGCTTTTTCATGACAAATCAAACAATGTGATGTTATTTTTTACGCTGATTCAGCATATCAATCAACCACGCAAGCATTTGCGAATAATAGTTTTGCGGAAGACTGTTGATGGAGTTTATTGCTGCTTCGAGATGACGATTTACCTCGAGCTGTGCATCGGTAAATACGCCAAGCTCGCTCATCATCGACTTCATGGTATCGATGTGTTCAGCTCCAAGACCTTTTTCCTCATAGAATCGTTGCATGAGGTGCAGATGTTCTGGGCTGCGCGCTTTTTCCGTGGCACGAATGATAAGATACGTTTTTTTACCCTCGACGATATCCTGACCGATAAACTTACCGAGTTCGTGCTGCTCGGCCGTGAGATCAAGCAAGTCATCCTGAATCTGAAATGCGAGTCCGAGATGAAGAGCAAATTCCTGTAAATTGTGCAATTGTTGATCACTTGCATTGCCAATGAGACCGCCGATGACTGCCGACATTTCGAGTAATCGTGCCGTTTTTTTCTCAATCATTTCCAGGTATTCTTCCATTGGCACCGAGCCCACATGCTGGAAGTCGAGATCCGTTGCCTGACCTTCACAGACTTCGATGAGACCATGAGTAAAAGAGGTGAGAATTTTCGGGAAATTGTCGAGTTTGTCGGTCGTAACGAGTAATAAATGATAGGCAATACCGAGCATGACATCACCGCTGAGAATCGCCGTTGACTCATTCCAGCGTTTGTGGATTGTTTCGCGACCGCGGCGGATAGGGGATTTGTCCATGATATCATCATGAACGAGCGTGAAATTATGAAGAATTTCCATTGCCACGCCACTCGGTAATGCGAGCTTGGGATCTCCGCCAACAGCGCCGGCTGAGAGCATCGTTAGAATTGGACGCAAGCGCTTACCACCGCCCTCGAAGAGGTAAGTAATTGGATGGTAAAGCGATTCCGGTAGGCGGGGAGCGAAGACAGAAGTAAGAGTCTCTTCAATTTGTTGCTGAAAATCAGCAAATGTTTCGGCAAAGCTAGGAGATGAGTAGGGCATATTGATTTTCGAATTGTGGAAGATACGTCGCAAAAATACAAAAGCAGAGGCAATTGCTTCGGCTTTTGTCGTGGCTAGCTGGGAATCAACGAACATTAGATACTATTACAACAAAAATCGACAATTATTAGAAGTCGTATAAAAGCTCTGATGCACAATGCAGACGTATGAAATAAGACTGTAAATCACCTCAAGGCAAAAAAAAGCCGTAGGTATGAGCTACGGCTTTTAGGAATTGAATAGTTTGAATTACTTGGCTTTGATGATCCAATTGACGTAAATATTCTTTGGTCGGGTTTCATTTCCTCCTGATGCATTCGATGTAACTGTTGTCGAATTTCCAGCTGAAGTTGCTACTCTTGTGCCAGCTCCAGCCGCAGCGTCTGCTGCAATGGAATGAGAATGACTTTGCACGCTGTTTGACTGGATAGAGCCAAGCTTTGCGCCACTACCGCCACGAGAACCGTTGTCTGGGTCATTTCCGGTACCATTATCAGCGCCGCGTAGGAAGTAGCCGCGCATATCCGGCAGAAAATTTGGATTGGGGTTACCGCCGCTTGTAAGTAGAGCAATAAGAGCTGTTTTTTCGGAAGTCGATAAAGAATCCAGCGATGCAATTGCTCTGCCGTCGCAAAGATACCATCCCTGACGTTCGAGGTATGTCAGATACGCTCCTGCACCCATATATGCCTGGACGGTACCGATGGGGTCACGAAAATTATTACTTTCCGTTTTGTGCCATATCTTTTCCGTCACTTCACCGTCGGCAGTGATGATAATCTTCCAGGGACGCTGAATATCTCCGTGAACAGGACCAATATCATACGAATAGCGACCGTTGGAGAAATTCACCTGAGCTGCATTCAGTGGACCACTACTCCACAACTCTTCAAAAGCACCATCCGAGTAATTAACTGTAAAGCTAATCTGTGTCAAGGAACTGTCCACATGACGATACTCTACAGTATCATAATTAATAGTATCGACCGGAGCTACTTTGTCGTACGGACCAACTTGATAGATATAGGACTGTGGAGCTGACATCAGCACTCCCGAGAATTTCATTTTGGGTAATGTTTGGGTCTGCGAAAATGCAGCCGAACCCATTATTAGAAATAAGAATAAAAAGAGAAGTTTTTTCATTGTATATGTAAATGTATAGTAAATAAATGAGTAAAGTAAAGTTGTAGGATGTCAATTATTGTTGACTGACTTTGCCGGACGCCATGTCATTGAGGATTTTTACATTGAATTTTTCCATCAAACTTTGTTTCATTTTATTTCTGTAAGCAGGATTCGAGTCGTAATTCTTGAAAAACTCGTTTTTCGAGAGATCGACACCTTTATTGATCAACGACTGACGTGCAGTAAAGATCGCTTGGTCAATCAGTTCGGGAGTGTAGAACGGAGATTGAGCCGGCATTGGAATGACATTTTTGCTTGAAACAGGAGTTGTTGTCGGTCTCGCGTGCTTTGCATTAGGAGCAGCAGCAGCGAAAGATCCACCCATAGCTTCTTTAAATCCGGGTACCAATTGAGCAAGTGTTGAATTTGTTTTGTCGATGCTTGCTTCCAATTCTTTGATACGCGCATTTTGTTTCTCAACAAGAGAGCTTACTGCATTTGCATTTAATCCTACCGCAACATTGATTTCTGTGCTTGGAGCTCCGTTTGAAGCTGACCATGCGACACCAACGACATTTTTGAAGTCTTCGGGTCTCATATTCTCCGGAGATACTGCTTTACCGAATCCGCCATTGGTACCATCAGGTAAAATATAATCACCAAGATTTACTTTACCGATGACTCTCACAGGTACTTGACCCATGAAGGCCACTTTTTCGTAATCGGATAATTTACCTTTTGTTGGTACATTACCAAGCACAATCGGCTTGCGTGAGATTACCATTAATTGTGTCGCGCCTTCTGTATTTTTTGTGATTTTACCATTCTTTACAGCTACGATACTTCCTGAGATAAATCCTTCATTTACATCAAGTTTTGGTAAGTATTCCGCATAGTCGCCGGCACCCGATTGGTATGTCACGCCGATATTGGTTTCTTCACGATTGATATATGCGTCTTTCACATCTTCTGACTGTGTCAAATTAATTTCAGCATTGACAACACCTGCAGCAGTTGCTGCCACGGTACCGATTGCCACGGCCTCTTGTGCAATGAGAACGATAATATTTGCTGCACGTAATACAACATCTGTCGTCGCTGCGACTGCGGGTTCAGAACAGAGTGCAACGGTCGTCGCCGCACAAGCAATTGCTGCTGCTTCATTGATGAGAGATTGTACTTCTTCGGCGACACCGAGTGCAAGCTCAGTGGTGGCTATAAGTACTTCGACCGAACTAAGAAACACATCGATACCTGCTAATGCTAAGTCAAAATGTGCCATCGCGATAGCAAAATCGAGCTCGGCTATTGTTTGAATATAGTCAGGATCTGCCTGAAGTTCAGGAATTGTCTGACCTTCAACACGACCGACTACTTCACCGGCTCCATTTTTGAAGGTAACGAAGTCATTATCATTCCGAGATTCCGGTGTGTTAATTTGAATTTGGATACCGTTCTTGTCTGACGGATTGATAAATGTAGCAACATAATCATCATTCGCAGTACCATCCCCGCGGAATTTAAATCCTGCTGAGTAGCGGGCTGAGAACTCATTAGCATCTGCGGTCGCGCCATCTCCGAGTGCGAATCCATTGGCTGCTGCAGTGTTGTTATTACCTAATGCATAAGAATAATTGCCGGTTACTTCGTTGCTTGTACCGCCAATGATTGCACTGTAATTACCCGAAACGATTTCATTGTTTTCACCACCAAGAA
>JBPOHH010000229.1:0-5767 GCA_052035765.1 Bacteroidota bacterium | reverse complement strand
GCTCCCTGTTTTCAAAGTACGTTGTTCCTCCCCGAAACATTCCGGCGTTTGCCGCCGCCCTGTTTTTAGGGAGCGCAAAAATACGGCTATTCCTTCCTCTTTTCCAAATATTATTTTTAAAAAATGTTCTTAACGCTAATATCAGCGCACACAAAGAATTGACTAACCATTTGAAATATAAGGAAATTCACCGGGTATTTTTCTTGAAAATTAATTTAAAAAAAATTTTTATTCTATTTATATGGCCTATTTCGGGTAGGGGTGTTTTAATGGTATTTTTTGGTTTAATGACTGTTCACCGGTATCTGCGGCTCATACACAATGTGACTTTTATCAGATTTTGGGTAGAATTACCTGATAGTTAATTTTTACACTTTGAATGCTTGGATTACGAAGAGTGACAGCTGAATGTCGGCTTGAGATATGCAGGAGCGAACCCCGAAACATATATAATGCGAGGGGCTACGAGTGAAAAAGCAGCATGGCAAGATATTTGTATACTATTTTGAAGAGAATTGATTATTTTGGCGGAGAATTTTTAACTACGAATCCAGAAACGAAATGACGGCTCAACAACTGACAAAGTATGCATTTTTTATACTATGTATTATAGCTTCGATAACGGAGGTACATGCTCAAGCGGCCAGCCCTGCAAACTGGCTCTATCCGAATGGCAGCATGGAGGCGACTCGTTGGCAATCTGTTCCGTCGCTTAGGCAATCCGTCGATTCGATAGTCCTAAAGTGGTCTACGATAGAAATATCCGGTGATGTACAGCCATTAATCGGCAATATAAAGGCTAATCCTAAGATTCTCCCAAATTTTCTGTGGTCACCAAATGAAATTACAGCTGTGATTAAAGACCATATCGTCGTTATTGACGGCTCCGGCAAGCTCCTGACTCGTACACCGTTACCGGGTCATGCGAAGTATATTCGCGGTATCTCTATGCTCTATGATTCGAATGCTGTTGAGCCTTCGGTCAATACCACGACACCGGTTGTCATGGGGTTGGAGACCACAGAGGCCGAAAGCTCAGCCGACAGCTTAATATATGCATATATAGCCGGCTTCTCATCCTTAAAGGATAGTGTCGTATTAATTAAAGGCATGAGTGTCAATGTAGGTGCATACGATCCCAATCTATTTGGAAGTGTGACTCCTGTTTTGGGGCGAAGTATCAGCGGACAAGGTGCTGTCTATGCGACCGTTAATATGAGCGCGCCTGTCGTACCTAGTGTGATTACGGGTGATGTTCCATTTTTTCGAGGGTTGACACAATTTAACACCAATACTATATTTACGAACTTTCCATTACCAGACGTAAATGACCTTGAACCCCGAAGACTGACTCTTGGACCTGAAGTATCATTGTATCCCCCGTCAATTGCAACCTTGGGAAGTGGTAGAATTGCCATGGCGTTGCCGGTGATGCCGAGCCGTACGATAAGCGAACTGCTCTCCAATCCTATTACCGGATCCACGTATGGAGATAGGCCGTATTTACTGGCTGTTGATGTACAGGGCTCTGAGGTCAATGAAGGCATTACGCCTCGTGATTTGACCCCACTCCTGGATGCTACACGCAATCGCCCGCTCATCCGCCCGTACTATGTCAAGCTTACCGACGGTGGAGCATCGAATGCTGAAAATTGGTACGTCCTTGTAGCAGAAGAATACAAAGGCGTTGATTCTTCACGGGGAGGGGCGCGATTACATTTGTATAACATACAGGGCGACCAACTTACTACACTGAATGATGTATTAGCCCCACCATTTAATGGCGGAATGAACCACTATTGGTCTGTAGCCGTCGGTGATATAGATGGCACCAGTAGCAATGAGTTAGCACCATATTACCCCAATAACCCTGGCAATGAAATTGTCGTCACCCAGAGCTCGAAAGAATTCGCCTATCCCGGTAGTAAGCTGTCGATTCTTCGGTGGAGAACAGGGACCGGACCGCAGCGAGTACCCAAGATCAACAAGCCGGGTACATTTCTCATGCATTTTGATACGATTGCCTCTGCCCCTATGAATGGCTGGGTGGCAGCGGTAAATGATATTGACGGCAATATTGACAAAAAGGACGAGATTTTTGTCGTCGATCGCTCGACAATCTATGTACTTCGCCTCAGAGATTACAGCACGCCGGAGCTTCGACTCGGCAATCCGTTTGACACAGTACGCGTATTTAACTTTCCTAATGAAACTATCACAGCACTTGAAATTGCTGACCTCGAAGGTGATGGTGCAAATGATATTATCATTACTACTCTTAATCGAACGTATGTCTACGGGAAGCTGATTCCGGGGTCTTTACACTTATATGAACCCAAAGTCCAGCTCTCCCCGCCGCAGGAATACTGCTTCGGTGATTCTGTCACCATACGCTGGACAAATCTGATGAAAGGACAGGATAAAGTTCATATTTTCTTTGAAAGATATCAGGATACCATCCGACTCAACAAACGTGATACATTACTTTTGAATCTCGTTAATACTGCTGATTCACTTTCCTTTAGCTTCCTTGTCGATTCTCTGCGACTCGGATCTGAGGGTAGAATTATTGTTCAAAGCGCCAATAGTATAGACTTAAAGGACTCATCGGCTTTTATCCGCTTTCCAAGACCTAGAGTCGTCATCACTTCACCGAGATCGGACAGTATGTTTACTATTGGTTATCCAATTGAAATTCAAGGGATTGCCTCATGCCTTGATTCTCTGTGGCTACAGTATTGGGCTGATACTTCGTGGGTAACACTTCAATCTATGGTTACTCCAATCCCGCCGTTTTGATTTAGTACCGATGTGCCATGCCTTCCGGTAATTCCTTGTGATTCAACCAGAAAAGACAGTACAATCGGCTTTCGAATTATTGGAAAAAGTTCACAATCAAAAGCCGATGATACTTCCTCGGTGTTTTTGTTAAAAGTCCGACCTGCTTCCCTTGTAATTACCGTTGACCCGCCGCCTACAATTGCCTGCCCATCAAGAAATATTACCTGGGATGTGCTTTCAATTCCTTCGACTATCTTTTGCGATACTGTCAATGTCTATGTGTCGATTGATTCCGGCAGGACATTTCGTGAAGTTGATCATATTCCATTTGCTAATAATGGCTTTGAGTGGGATGTCCCGCTTAATCTCCGTGACTCGGCTGCTATTCTCCGTCTATGCTGCGCCGGCGGCTGCATTCGCACCGATACCCTCGTTCGGAATATAAAAGTACGCTATATCTCTCTCGTTTCTCCGAATCCGTTTGCACCGCCTGATGAGCTTGCGCAGATCATCTATTCTGTTCCCGAGCAGACAAATGTCACCGTGAGAATCTACGATCAGGCCAATAGACTCGTTGCCGAACCGGTGACCAATGAACCCCGCCTGACGGGTATTGCTTACTGCGATCATTGGGATGGCACTACCCGTAAAGGCATTGCAGCCAACGGAATGTATTATGTAAGTATTGAATTATCGAATGGTACGCGTGAGGTGTATCCATTATTCGTCAAGAAAAGGTAACAGTTAATTCATTTTTCTAATTTTTCCCATTACGCATGAGAATTTTAGTCGTAGAAGACGAGCGCAAAGTCGCAAGTTTTATTAAAAACGGGCTCGAAGAAGAACGCTACATCGTCGAGACAGCGCCTGACGGCGAAGCAGGACTCGATATAGCACTCAACAATCATTTTGATGCAATCGTGCTCGATGTCATGCTCCCCAAAAAAGACGGTTTCTCGGTGCTGAAAGAGCTCCGTGCTGCCGGCAAAGTCACACCAGTACTCATGCTGACCGCACGAGGCACGACCGAGGACAGGGTCACAGGGCTCGATCTCGGAGCAGATGATTATCTCCCCAAACCATTTCATTTCGAAGAGCTTGCCGCACGGCTAAGGTCAATTATGCGTCGCTCCTCTACCGAAAAATCAACAAAACTCACCTGCGCCGACCTTGTCTTAGACACCGTGAGTCATGTTGCCTTCCGGTGGAATAAAGAAATCGAGCTCACGACGAAAGAATATGCACTCCTCGAATATTTAATCCGTAACAAAAGCCGCATCGTCTCCCGGAGTATGATTACTCAGCATGTATGGAAACATAATTTTGACACAGAGTCAAATATTATAGACGTTTATATCAAACGCCTGCGCTCAAAGATTGAAAAAGTCGGACACCCCAAAATCCTCCAATCCATTCGCGGCGTCGGCTACCGCATGCGCGAAGTCTCCCCGGATGATACCGAGCAAATCGAAGACTACTCGGATGATGAGTAAGTGATTATTCTCTCGTATAAACTAAAGAAGGGCAGATGGTTTACATCTGCCCTTCTTTGCGTATATCATATCGCTCACCACTATGAATCATGCAGTCGTTACTCTAGCATCTGGCGAACCTTTTTGAGCATCACCATCTGTTCAACATTGTGTACACGGATAATATTAGCCGCCAGCACAGGAAGTACCGCATGCACGATAAGCGTCGGCACATCCCGTTCGGCACTTTGTTCAATTCCCAGTAATTTCCCCAAAAAAGATTTTCTTGAGAGACCCAGCACCGTCGGAACGCCCAGGCTTTGGAAATAATCGAGATTCTTGAGGAGTGTCCAGTTGTGCTCGGCGGTTTTGCCGAACCCAATACCCACATCCGCCATCACATTCTGCGCCCCAAGCGACTGCGCAAGTGTAATTTTCTGCTGCAATTGCTCAAACACCTCCCGCACGACATCCTCATACTGCGGACTCTGCTGCATAGTACGCGGCGTGCCCTGAATATGCATAATAATAAGCCCTGCATCATATTCACCGGCAAGCGTTGCCAGACGCACATCATGCGAAAGCCCTGAAATGTCATTGATAATACGCGCGCCCGCACGCAAAGCCGCCTCCGCGACTTCATATTTTACCGTATCGATCGATACTTGTACATGTGCATTGGCGGCAAGGATGCCCTCGATCACCGGAATGACACGGCGGAGCTCCTCTTCGACTGGTATCTCCGCAGCTCCAGAACGCGAGCTCTCTCCTCCTATATCGAGAATATCTGCCCCGTCATCGAGTAACTGCAATGCGTGTTCAATCGCACGCGATGCATCATAATACAATCCTCCATCGGAAAACGAATCCGGCGTCACATTGACAATACCCATAATTTTGGGGAATTTACTTTCATTTGTCATATTTTGTCCTACGAATTAAAAAGGTGTGTCCTACAAAATAATTGATTTGGCATCCAACGTGATATTATTTACAAAAAAACGAAAATTTCGCTTGGTTACCTCCGTAAAAATACTGAATTTTGAAATGGCATGCAGCAATAACAGGGGTTTTAATCAACATTTTTATTCGTAGAGAGCAGCGGAATTCGCAGGGAGACGACATCTTTACAAAGCAAATCGCAGGTAAATATTTCATTCCGGACTATTGCAAGCTCAAAAAAGATTGAATTTGAACAATTACCTAAAGAAACTGGCAAATTTTTAACCAAATCGCCATTTTTTAAAAAAATTTCAAATTCATGTCAGTGATTTTTGTATTCATTTTTTACAATTTTTAATTCATTTTTACTGCAATTGAATTCATTTTAAATATTTTTCAACGCATTTTAAACGATTTTAAATTCATTTTCAATGTTTTTTAGTGCGTTTTAGATATTTTTGCATTCATTTTTAGCATTTTTGCGTTCATTTTTATACAGAATGAATGCAAAAATGCTTGTTTTGAATTAAATTTCATTTGCATTCATTTCATTTCTGACAATTAATAATTCT
>JBPOHH010000783.1:0-4598 GCA_052035765.1 Bacteroidota bacterium | reverse complement strand
TGATTTTCCTTTGTGATATTCAGTAATTCACTTATATTTAAAGAGCATAACGACGTTTGGTTCTCTTCTGCAACTTCCAAACCATCGCCTGCGGTCACCCGTTGCCGTCCAACCGGCAGCAGGACACAACTGCCATTACCGTAACCGCGAAAACACTTTCGGGTCAAATGCTTCGCGGATCGCTTCACCGAGAAACACCGTCAGCATGAGCGTGAGGAACATTGCCGAGAGTGGCACAACGGTCAGCCACCAATACCCGTCATTGATATGCTCGAGTCCAACGGAGATCATACTACCCCAGCTTGGAGTGCCGGGCGGCAGACCAAAACCCAAGAAGTCCAAGCTGACCAAGCTGCCGATACCGGCAATGAGCGTAAAAGGAAAGAAGGTAATTAAGGGGACAAGTGCATTGGGGAGGATGTGTTTGAGCATGATTTTCCATGTCGGAATGCCGATAGAAACGGCCGCTGCAACATAGTCTTTGGCTTTTTCACGGTAGAATTCTGCGCGTACATACGTTGTAATTCCGACCCAGCTAGCTACTGATAACAATCCTAGCAGCAGACCAAAACTTGGTGTCGCCATAGAAACTACAATAATAATCAAAAACAAGAGCGGTAGAGATGCCCATATTTCAATGACTCTTTGCATTAGCATATCAAACAATCCACCTAAATACCCCAAAGATGCACCAAGTGGAATCGCAATAAGGTATTCAATTATAGAAAGTAAAAGAGCAAATGATATCGAGATATTAAAACCGTACGTAATTTTTGAAAAGACATCAGCTCCTGAATCATCAGTTCCAAAGAGACGAAATCCACCATCTGAAGTTCGGGTAAATGGCTTAGCAAATACATCTTCACGTACACCATCAGCGTCAACCATATCTTTATATCCGTACGGATAGAGAGGCATAATCACAAAATTACCTTGACCTTCTTTGTCATATTGTACTTTGAGATCCCGGAACTTACATTCACTTGTATTATTTACCTGCCCAAAGGTCACACCTTGATAGGTTTGCTTTTTGACAATCAAGCTAACAATTGGCAAGTCCGCAAAAAATGCACGTACAGCTGGGAATGCCCACTGTCCATTATAGCTCACCATCAGTGCTTGATTATTCACCAAGATAGGCAAACAAAACGAGAGCATATACGCTACAATTAATATGCGGAAAGAATTATATCCTCGTTTTAAACTCTTGAATTTACGCCACCGCCGCTGCATAATTGTCGGAATTTTTTGTTCGGTTTCAGCTGCTTTTGATTTTTTTGAGAACATAATAATTCGAAGTTAGTTTTTCAATAAGTAGTAATTATTTAAATCGAATACGAGGATCAACTGTTGCTAGAATCACATCAGAGAGGAGCGAACCAATCAAGCTGAGTGAGGTAGTTATGACGGTAAACGTAAATAAAATAGAATAATCCCGCGAAAGAGCAGCCTCAAAAGATAGCTTACCAATTCCTTGAATATTAAACACCCGTTCTATCAAATACGAACCGGCTAGAAATAAACCGATCACATGTCCGAAATTAGCTGCCACAGGTATCACCGAATTCCGCATGGCGTGCACCCAAATCACCCGACGTTCTTTTAACCCCTTCGCAAAAGCAGTGCGGATATAATCTTGGCTTAAATTATCAAGAAGAGAATTTTTCATGAGCATCGTAATTGTCGCAAATGCACCAATACAATAAGCGATCGTAGGCAGCACAAAGTAATATGCACGTTCACCGATTTTAGATAAAAGCGTAAGCTGTTCATAATCCTGTGACTGAAAACCTCCAAGAGGAAACCAGCCAATACCTGATCCACCACCAAGCGCAACCAAAAGAACTGCGCCCAAAGCCCATCCTGGCACTGAATACCCGACAAAAACTAATGCACTTGAGACAAAGTCAAATGGTGAGCCGTGACGAATTGCCTTCTGTATCCCCAAATACACACAGAAAGTATAGGTAAGTATCATCGATATAATACCGAATTGAATGGACACGGGCAAACGACTTTGAATCAGGTTGAGTACCGGCTCGTTGTACTTGTGAGATTTTCCAAAGTCAAATGTCAATATCCCACTGAATTTTTCTTTATAAATCTGAATTTTCTGTTCACCTTTTCCGTTTTTATACTCTCTTATTTTCCAGCCATCTTGCACTATCGAAGGATTCGTAGGATCGACCACATTGTACCCGGCTGCTGTTTGCTGTACAATTACTGATTTGCCTTCTCCGATATTACGGGGGACTCCTAACTGAACAAAAAACCGATCAACTTTCCGAGGATAAACACCTAACCAAATTGGATAGCGAAGCAGTAGGGGCTCGTCAAATCCATAATATTGCTTGAGCACTTCCATCGCCTCTTCAGGCAATGCGGCTACACTTCCCGCCTGCTGAGATACTACTCCCCCTTCTCCGCCTGCACCCATTTTAAGGGCGCGTATTTGTTCTTCCAGCGGACCTCCGGGTGCGAGTTGTACGATAAAAAATACAACTAATGTACAGCCGAGAAACGTTGGAATTGCCAAAAGCAAACGCCGTAAGATATAAACTGCCATTGTTTTAGAAATTGGTAAAAAAAATAGGGCAATGTTCATCAATGAACATAGCCCGCTGTAATCAGAATTACTTATCCTTGAAATTTTTCCAGTACAAGACTGGAATTTCACCGACAGGAAGCGAACCACCAGATTTTTTAGCATCTTCTAATACTTTGGCTTTTTCGGCATCATACCACCATAAACCAAAAATTGTAGCATCTAAATATCCGAATTGAGTAGTGCGAGAGAGCACATAGTCCGGCATTCCGAATTTATTCCAATAGGCAATTCTGATTCCTTTTGGATACCAGCCGAGTGCCACACTGTAGGTTTCGCAGACAAGCTTGTCGATTTCCTGGATAATTTTAATCTGCTCCTTACGGGAGAAGGTCGTATCATATTGGCGGCACAGCTCATCTACCCGAGAATTTTTAATGCCAGCTACGTTATTATTATCTGTCTTGTCGGCTAAAGATGAAAGATAGGCGGTTTCAGGATTCGGGGTTAATAATCCCGTCCAGTTTTGCCACCAAACGGTGAAATTACGCGCCATTGCGTTTTTAAAGAGTGTATTCATGTCCTGAATCTTTACCTGAAGATCAATACCTGCTGTTCGTAAATCTTTTTGATAATACAGAACATATTTTTCCACTTGTTTTGGAATTCCAAATTCGATAGTGAACGGTTTGCCGTTTTTCATTAAAATTCCATCGGCGTTCTTGGTCGTATAGCCAGCTTCTTTGAGAAGTGAGGCGGCAAGCTCAGGATTGTAGCGAACAACCGGACTTTCAGGACTTTCGAATACAGAGTTATCATTGTGAGAATCTGTCGGTAAGTATTCGTCAAATAAGAGGTTTTTGATAATTGACTCGCGATTGAAGAGATGCGCGAAGGCCTTCCGAACGCGAATATCATCAAATGGCGGCTTGCGCATATTAAACGCAACACCTGAAGTACCAAACGGCGCATCGGTAAAAACCCGTCGCTTTTGAATCCATCCTTTATCAACGGCAGGATATTTATCATTAAGCCATTTATCGGTTGTAATCGAAGTAAAGAGAAAGAAGTCTTGATCACCTTTTTTAAATTTTTCATATTCAAGGTTTGTTTGGTCTTCTACTATGTCAAATTGAATTCTGTCAAAATTAGCACTGTATTTACTCATTGGATCATCTTTACTCCAATAATCATCACGGCGTGTAAGCGAATATTGCTGACCTTTCTTAATATCTGCGTCCAATAATACGTATGGTCCGGAACCCGTTGGCATCGAGTAAGCACATTTATCGAGATATTCCGCACCGGTCATTTTGCCAATGATATGGGCAGGCAGTACAGAAATACTCGAAAAATAAAGCAAATTTCTAAAATTCAACTCTTTACAACGTACTTCAAGTATATACTTACTAATTGCTTTCGGTTCGTTGAACTTACCATACGTCAGTTGCAATGATGGCTCGGCGATAGTCTCATCCATTATTAATTTCCATGTTGCGACCACATCATTTGCTGTAAGTGGCGTACCGTCGGAAAAACGGGCGCGTGGGTTAATTCGGAAGGTAAAGACCTGCTTGTCTTCGGAGATTTTCCAGTGAGTGGCTAATGAAGGTACATAATCGCGAGTGATAGGGTGGGAGCCAAGAAGTGTTTCATAAACAAAGCCACCAATGATAGAATTCTCTGTATAGCCGGAGCCACGTCCATAGACCAAGAAATTATTAGGGAATCGAGGTACAATAGTCGTAATTTTCCCGCCCTTTGTCGCGCGCGGGTCACCGAAATACTTGAGTTCTTCTTCTTTTGGAGTATAGGTGGTAAATCCCATTTTCTCGGCTACTTTCTCAAATCCATTACCGCCAAGGGTATCAGCCACACTTGGGTCTGCTCCGGGAGGAATGTTGTCAAATTTTTTCCAAAGCTTAGTATTATAGGATGGTCCCGATTTTTCGGCAGTCGAATCTTGCGTTTTTTTGCCGCAACCGGAGAGGAGGATAATCAAAAAGGCAGATAAGAGAAGAGTAGAGAGAACCTTTAGTTTCATGGAATATCT
>JBPOHH010000611.1:0-4220 GCA_052035765.1 Bacteroidota bacterium | reverse complement strand
GTGTATTCTCCTGAGAGCCGGCCGCTCGACGAAGGAGATTGCGCGATTGCTTCACATCTCCCCTGATACTGCCGACACGCACCGCACGCGTATTCGGAGGAAATTGGGACTGCAATCCGGACAGTCGATTGCGTCTGTGTTGGCAGGATTGTAGTCAATTCCAAGCAATTATTGGTCTCTGACAATTTTGTGGTGTTGATTTGTTTGGTCGTAGGGGCGAATTGCATTCGCCCAAACCCTAGCACGACTAGGGCGAATGCAATTCGCCCCTACGACCAAAATTCTATGTTCCACAACAACTGTCAGAGATCTGTAATTTTCCATGACCATACAGGAAAAATACAGGATAAAAATGTGTCACGATTGAGGCGGATATTGTGTCTTTACTCCTGAGGCGGCGAGAACGCATCGCCGAAATTCTACACAATCAATTACCGGGAGTATTTATGAACATTCTACGATCATTCAGCGCACTTTTCCTACTGGTGCTATTTACGAGTTTTTTGCCTTCTCGCGCGCAGATACCGTACGTTCCCGAGTGGAAACTCGTTGGCAAGGGAAGCTTTGTCGCTAATCATTGTTTTAATAATCTGGCCGCATCCAACAAGCAGTATCTTGCTGTCGTTTCAGGAGATGCGGGTTATGGTAATACCGACGCCAATGTCGTCAGGCTCTCCGATGACAGCGGCGCATCGTGGCGGAATGTGCGCTCGGAGATGGGATTCAACATTGATTCCGCACAATTCGGCAAGCTTCTTCCCGGTTACTGGCTTAAACGTTTTTACTCTTCTGTTGCCCGCCCGACCAAGAATCTCATTCTCGTGCTCGCTTCCGAGAGCTTGAAAGATGAGAAAGACCCCAATCCCGGCTATTACGGCACCTTATATCCGTACATTCTGCGTTCGAACGACGAAGGCAAGTCGTGGGAACGTATTGAAATTCAAACTCCCGCAGTCACCTGTGATCGCAATATCTTAGCTATGGCAGATGCCTCCGTCGGCTACCTCACCTCCGGCGTTCCGGTTGGCTCGCCGGGCTATGCGCAACTCTACAAAACCACCGATGGCGGCAAGACGTGGAAGCCACAACAAACACCGTTCGACGGCGGTGATATTCTCGAGATGCAGGCATTGACGGCGACGCAACTCATTATCAGTACGCAGCATACGGTGTATTTCACCTCCGATGGCGGTTCTACGTGGACGGCGCGTGCTGCGATGAATGACATGCGACATTATTACTTTACCGATTTCAAAACCGGCTATTGCACCGGAGGCGGATCAAACGGAGTGGGCGATCAATACCGCACTGTGGCGTACAAAACGACCGACAGTGCCAAGACATGGATACGGATAATGGATACGCTGGGTCGCGGTGTGTCGGCCGGTGATGTGATTACGTTTTATAATGACAACTACGGTTTACTTTTCGCGCGGGATGATTACTGGATGACCCGTGACGGCGGGAAGACGTGGTCGCTCTATCCGTGGCCGTATGGGTCTGGATATCGCGCCACACCGAGCAAAGCGCTGGCTATGATTGACACCAATCGCTTCTTCGGTATGACGGGCAGCAATATGTTCTTTGCCACCGGAAATAATCTGCTCGCGCCGCCGGTATTGGCATTTGAGAAGCAGTCCACGCTTTATTATACTTTACGCTGGAACAGCATCGTAGGAGCCAAGCGCTACCGAGTACAAGTAGGGAAAGAAGTGCCTGAATTTAAAATTAATTACATCAATTATGACATCTTCGACACGCCGAAAAAATTCCTTGATACAATCCTGACGGCTACCGAACTTGCCTTGCCGGAATGCACGTATGGCATGTATTACTTTGCGCGCATTATGGGTATCAGCGACACGCTCCGGGGTGAATGGTCGGCACCGGCATTAGCGATTATTCCCGATAAACCGAAGCTCCCGTATCTCAATCAGCCAACGCCGATTGCGCCGGTGAAGGATAGTGTTTTACCGACTTCAAGGGTCACTTTTCATTGGAAAAAAGACGACCGCGCGACGCATTACCGCGTGCGAATAACGACAATCGGGAATTACTTTCAGGCATTTGATGATGCTCCGGCGAATAATTTTCATCATATCACTGCCGACTCGCTGACGGCAGATTTGCTACCGAATACGACCTATTATTGGTATGTGATTGCCTCCGCTCCGGACTTCGACTCAACGGGTTCGCTCTCGGCATCGTTCAAGACCGGTACGACGAGCGCTGTTGTCGAGCTTGATGGGCAAGCTGCCGCCGTGCACTCTCTACAGCTATCGCCGCTGCCCGTCAATGACAAGCTACAGATTCACGGGAATTTCCTCCCAACGGATATCATCGAAGTGTATTCCCTGCTCGGGAATAAAATTTGGGCGCTTCCTTATTCCGCTTCTTGCGATGTGAGTGCTTTGGTACCGGGATGCTACATCATGCGCATTGGTGCGGCTACTGCGCTTTTTACTAAGTTCTAATTGTCCCTCTTTCAGATTCCATTCACTATTTTTTAGGAGAATATCATGAAAAAGTCTATCATCTTCACAGTGCTAACAGCACTCTTGCTGGTTGGAAATTTTCTTGTACTTTCAGCCGGTATTTCTTGGCAAAAAATGGAGTTATCTACTGATGAGTACTTTACGCATACTTTTTTCAGTACTTCGGGGAACGGCTGGATTGTCAGCTACACCGGGGGAATTTACAAAACGCAGAATCATGGTCTTACTTGGCAAAAGCAGCAGAGCGGCACGAGCAAAGCGCTGACATGTGTCTATTTTACAGACCCTTCCAATGGTTGGATTACCGGCGATTCGGGACTCATCCTTACGACGTCAACCGGCGGTGAAACCTGGTCGCAACGTCCAACCGGCACCGACAATATGCTGAATGCTATCGTGATTCTTCCCGGTGGTATCGGCTGGGCAGTCGGAGCAAGCGGTACGATTCTCAAGAGTGTGGATAATGGAACTACCTGGCAACCACAGACAAGCGGACTCACGATGGATATTGACAATATGTGTTTTGTCGGTACAAAAGGATGGGCAGTAGCAGGCGGCGCAATCCTCGGCATCGCCGATGGCGGCAATGACTGGACAATCTTATACCAGAAAAAAACTTCGTATATCTCTGATATATTCTTTGCCGATAGTCTTCATGGATGGTATGTCACACTCACCGGTGAGATTTTCTACTCATCCGACGGTGGACTCACATGGTCGGCTCAGGAAAGTGGATTGCCGCATGAAACCGGTAAAACAATGCGGCTCTTCAGCATTCATTTTGTGAATACGAGCGTGGGTCGGGCTGTCGGCGAACTCGGCATTATCCTCCATACTACCGATGGCGGTACGACATGGACGCAGGAAGCAAGCATGACTAATAATGCACTCTACTCGGTATTTGGAACAAGTGAATTATCATGTTATGCAGTCGGCGCGCGCGGTGTAATACTCTCTACCACTGCTTCATCATCGGTCGAAAACGGAGATGATACTTCGCATCAAAGCAGACTTCGCATCGTACCGAATCCATCACGGGAGAGTATATCACTTGAGGGTAATTTCCCGGAGGATGCGCTCGTGTCCATCTACTCTCTAACCGGCGTAAAGCTATTAGAATACAAACGATACGATACCAACACTTATAATTTCTTGGCAAGCGGTGTGTACATTGTTAGAATTGGCAATCAATCCGCAGTACTGGTAAAACAGGAATAATTTCCGGGAGTATTGTATAAAAAAAAAGACCTTCGAGATGATTCCCGAAGGTCTTTTTTTGTTGCTTGGAAGCAAGCCGGAATTCGATTACTTCACGACTTCAAGGCGACGGTTGAGCGTCACTTTTGGAGTGGTAAGTGTATAGAAATACACGCCATTCGTGAGGGTTTCGAGATTCAGGGTCGTGCTGTGGGCGCCTGCTGTCATGAGTCCGAGATCACTCGTCGTAAGCACTCTGCCGAGCAGGTCTGTAATCGTCAGTGTGGCAGTGGTTTCTTCGGGCAGCGTGAAGGAGACCGATGCCTGCTGTGTGGCAGGATTCGGAATACTTTGCTCTAATTCATAGCCAAATTGACGTGTTTCCGTAATATCGCTCGACCGTATCACGACGATTCTTGTCGTAGCAATCGTCGTGTCGCATTCATTAATCACGAGGCATTCATACGTGCCGGAATCGGCCGTCACGACGCCTGTTTTGGTGAATTGCGGAGTAAATACACCGTCTAA
>JBPOHH010000070.1:0-2540 GCA_052035765.1 Bacteroidota bacterium | reverse complement strand
CATCGCCTGTGATACGACCTTGACGATATGGTCGGTTGCGACGCGCGATGCACTCGTGACGATAACGTCACCGACGGAGTACATTATCGGTATTCGCTGGAGCCCGGACGGTTCGAAAATTGCAACCGTAATGACAGAGGACACGCCGGTCGTATGGTCGGCAGAGACCGGCGATAAGCTCTATGCATTGGCCGGGCATACCGCAGAAATTACCGCATTGCAATGGTCTCCGGACGGCTCACGCATTGCCACAGCAAGCAAGGATAAAACCGCCAAAATCTGGTACATCACCGACCCCAACAGCGTCGAAGAATTCCCTGCTCCGACTACTACAGGATTCACCCTCTACCCGAATCCCGCTGGCAAGACAATTCATCTGAATTTTGGAGAATCAATCGCGCATCCGACGACACTCCGCCTTCTCAATATGCTCGGCGTGCACGCTGCGAGCGTAACACTTCCTGCCGGCGCAAGCGAATGGACAATGAGCGTGGAAGGATTGCCCGCCGGTATGTACATGGCGGAATGGAATGGCACAGCGCGCGCTGTGGTAGTGGAGTAAAATAGCGCAGTAGAATACAAAGCCCGCCGAGAGAAAAATCGGGGGCTTTTTTATGATGTGAAATATTTCGGTAATTTGAAGCAAGTATTCTATTAATAAAATAGTTCTCAATCTTTTTACTTTTATTTAGAGGTCACAATGTTTCGTTTATTCACAATGATATTCATCGCAAGTCTCTTTTGCAGCAGCACCTACGCGTTAGCTCAACAGAAGACGCATAGCGCTCGTATTCTCAGCGGCACACCGGGCACGGTGCAGTTTGATTTGAAGGGGCATACAGTGTATGTCAAGGATGTTCGCTGGAGCCCGGACGGCACAAAATTAGCCACCGTGTCGGGCGGCGGACTAGATAATTCAGCCATCATCTGGTCGGCGGTGACCGGCGAGAAACTGTTTACCTTACCACTTGCTAAATATATCAGTTGGAGTCCGGATGGATCAAAAATTGCAACAATAAATAATGATACTACAATTACTCCTACTGCTTATAAAATATTGGTGGTGATATGGTCAGCATCAAGCGGCGAAAAGCTCATGACTATCAAGACACATACGACGCCTTTTGCAGTGCTCAGTTGGAGTCCGGACGGGTCGAAAATTGCGACAGTAAGCTTGGGTAATACGGCTGCTGTTGTTTGGTCAGCGACAAACGGTGATAGGCTAATGGAATTAAATGCTCATTCAAAACAGGTTACCCATGTGGTATGGAGTCCGAACGGCGAAAAGATACTGACATTAAGTTTTGATACTACTGCAATACTTTGGTCATCAGTAAGCAACGAAATGCTACAGATATTGAGAGGTCATACTTCTTCGATTGTAGATGTGAGCTGGAGTCCTGACGGAAGTAAAGTTGCAACATCAAGTTCGGATAAGAGATGTATAATTTGGCAGTCTTCAAATGGTCAGAAGCTCTTTACGTTGAATCACCAACAGAGAGTTAGGACTGTAAACTGGAGCCCTGACAACTCAAAAATAGTAACATCAAGTGATGATGTATCTGTTGTTTGGTCTGTATTAAATGGAGAAAAACTCCAAACTCTAACAGGGCATAAAGCTGATGTATATGAAGCACGTTGGAGTCCGGACGGCTCAAAAATAGCATCCGCAAGTTTGGATAGTACAGCAATAATCTGGTCGGCTGACGGTACAAAACTCCTCACCCTGAGAGGACACAGAGAAAATACAGGTGTTAATACCGTGCACTGGCGTCCGGACAGCAAAAGAGTAGCCACTAGCGGCGATGACTACACCGCAAAAATCTGGTACATCACCGACCCCAACAGCGTCGAAGAAGTACCCAACCCAACAAACCCGGGATTCACCCTCTACCCGAATCCCGCAGCTAAGAATATCCATCTGAATTTTGGAGAATCAATCGCGCATTCGACAACGATTCGACTTGTAACAATGCTCGGCGTTCAGGCAGCGAGCGTCACAATCCCACAAGGCGTAACCGAGTGGACGCTGAGTGTAGAAGGATTGCCCGTCGGTATGTACATGGCAGAGTGGAATGGCACGGCGCGCGCGGTGATAGTGGAGTAGTACAGTGCAAACATGATACTAAAAAAGCCCGCGATTTTCGCGGGCTTTTTTAGTAGAAAGAGAGGTAGTTTGTTTAAATCAGATGAGGTATGCTTGAGAAGTCTTTTCTAAAAAATATGTTTTCATCATGCCTTTTCCTTTGATGTCTATCGTTCCACGATCGATGAAGTGGAGGGATTTTGGCGACACCGGTTCTTGGCCTGATTCATCCCTATTATCCCTAGCGTCCTTATTGTCCTTTGTTAAAAGATCACTGCCGAGAGCGCGCATAAATTCCTCGCTCACGTGGATTTTCCCAGGCTCGCCGTGGCTCTCCATTCTGCTTACTGTATTGACGGCATCGCCCCATAAGTCATACGAAAATTTATTCTTTCCGATGATACCGTCTACCACGCTTCCTGTGTGCATTCCGATGCGTATGCGAATACTGCTG
>JBPOHH010000243.1:0-2250 GCA_052035765.1 Bacteroidota bacterium | reverse complement strand
ATTTTTTATGATTGTTTATGATTTGTTATGATTTTCAGCTTGGGTTGATGGCACGCTGATTTTTTATGATTGTTTATGATTTGTTATGATTTTTTGTTGGTAAATACTTTGCGTTTTATTTCCGGTTTTTTGCCAAAATTTAGGAGTAAACCTACTTCTATGTCTGTTGCTTTGAGATAATTAATTAATTGGAGTTCGTGTGCTTCACAGAGAGATTCCGTTGCTTTAAGCTCGATGACAACCATATTATTGACAAATATATCGGCATAGTAGATGCCCATATCGTGTCCATGATAGTGGACTGTGATTTGTTTTTGCTTTTCTACCAGTAGTCCGGCTGACTGTAATTCAATGCACAAGGCATTTTCATAGACTTTTTCTAAGAACCCAAATCCTAATGTATTAAACACCTTATAGAAGGATTTGATAATAATATCCGTAATCTCGGAATATCTGTAATTATCAGCGTTCATCATAATAATCAGCGGTATCAGCGTGCCATTGAAGGTGCAGCACGTCGTGAAAAGAACAAAGAATTCCACAAAAATACCACTTTGCCGCCAAAGCCGCCGCAAACGCTTATTGCTTCAGTGAACGCAGCTTGACCATCCCTACATAACCGATGAAGAATAAACCAATTGCATTGGCGCCGATAATCACCTGATCTGCGCGGATAATACCATACACGAGCCACAAGACCGCGCCCATAAACATAACAGTGACCATGCCTACCGGCAATTGACTCACCTCGCCCGTTCGCCATACCCGCAGCGCAAGTGGGAAAAGCCCAAACGTCGAACAAAATGCCGCCACATATCCAATAGTAAGCGTGATAATTTCCATTAAAATTTCTAAAAGTAGTATAAATCACTGCGCCCTTTGCGCCTTTGCGTTAAAAAATCACCCGCGAGCCAGTATCTCCTCACGTATCCGCGCCGGAAAATTCGTCGCAATTGCCTTCGCCTTACGTCCAAGCGCGATGTCCAAATCTTCCCGCGTATTGACGGTATAAACGCCGAGGTAAATACCATGCGCAATTGCATCTTTGGAGCGTTTGTGCGTGAGCTCGCGCATCGAACATATAAACCCTTCACAGCCGATTTCCGCGGCGATTTCCGACGGCAAACGTGTGTCATTCGGGAGGTTAATGGCAGCAGTGTGGAGCAATGGATAGTTCCGTTTTAATTCCGCGAGTGCGCCATGATGAAACGACCCAAACAGCGTGAATTCCTCCATTTTTTCCTCAAAAATACAGGCGAGAATTTTTTCTAATCGAATATGATAATCTTCCCCCGGCTGCGGCGGCTTGATCTCAATATTCAAATACGCTTTCCCCTTAATCAGCGCAATTGCCTGCCGGAGCGACGGCACCGTTTCACCGGTAAATTTCTCCGAAAACCAAGCGCCTGCATCGAGGGATTGCATTGATTGTAATGTAGTTCCGGCGACTTTCCCCTTGCCACCTGTCGTACGCCCGAGCACCGCATCATGAAAGACCACAATCTCATGGTCTGATGTTAATTGCACATCGAGTTCGACCATATCCGCGCCCGCCTCCAGCGCCTCACGCACCGAAGCAAGCGTATTTTCCGGCGCAGTGCCGGATGAACCGCGATGACCAACCACAAACTGACGAACCGTAGGCACAAATTCCCGAAGTGGAAGCATAAATACTTGATATTAAAAGCGAAACATAAATGTAGTATACAGTCCGAATGCGCTGTGATCGCCATCCCCCGTGACTACAGAATAGCGGAGATCTCCCCCGAAAAGTAAATCGTGACTGATAGGAAATTGCACCAAAAGCCCCGGGCTTATCAGGAGATTTGTTGTGTTGTCACTCGTTGCCTCATTGACCGCCTGCCCATTGGCAAGCTTACCACTTATAGCCGAGCTCCCTTTAAAATTACTTAACCCGACACCAAGCATAGGACGCAGGACAGCTTTTTTCTCCAGTAAAATATCATAGCCGATCTCACCGGCAGCGGAATATCCGAACAGTTCTGTAGAGGTCACTAAAGAACCTGTATTGACCACCAACGCCCGCCCGAAATGATACATAAATATTCCGCCAAGATACAACCGACTCGATGTATACCCTACCCGAACGCCGGCGCCGAAATCATAGCCCGATTTGAAACCATAGCCGAATAATATTCCGGCGCTCATACCGGTATGCAAGGTAGCCTCAATAGGAGCTGATGACTTTTTGGTAACTAATGAGTCGGTAACTGTCGGAGTGGAAGACGG
>JBPOHH010000169.1:0-6795 GCA_052035765.1 Bacteroidota bacterium | reverse complement strand
ATATATCCACATTGGTTGGGGATTATGGTCAAACATCAATCGGTATTTTTCTTCACTTTTACGGAGTTCCTCTTGCCCGCTTTTAATAAGTGCAAGATTTTCTATTACTTTGTCTTCTGCGAGTTTTCGGACGGTAATATCTCGATAATTAGAAACAACGGCACCTACAGCCGGGTCATCGAGTAGATTCGTAATTATACCTTCTATCCAACGCCAATTTCCATTTTTATGGCTTAATCTATACTGAATGAGCATGGGAATGTTTGGCAAGGAAAGGATTTGGGAAAATTTATCTACCACAACAGCAACGTCATCAGGATGAATGTACTCAAATTCCGACTTACTTGAATACTCCTCATTCGTATATCCTAAGATACGTTCGCAGGCAGGCGAAGAGTATATATTTTTTCCGGATGCATCAACCATCGAAACCATGTCATCACTATTTTCGATGAGAGCACGAAATCGGCGCTCGTTTACTTCCAGTGCTTGCTCGGCATGCCTGCGAGCGGTAACATCACGAAAATTACAAACGATAGCGCCAATATCGCGATCTTCGAGCATATTGGTCAGTGTACCATCGATCCAGATCCATGAACCATTTTTATGAAGCACCCGATGCAGCAGGTGAATTGGTTTACATGGATGTGTCATTGCTTCCATAAATTTTTCAGATGAAATCTCACGGTCTTCCGGGTGAATAATATCATATCCTATAGTGGCTTTATACTCTTCGAAGGTGAATCCTAATATTCGTTCTATCGCAGGACTGCCATATATGATTGCACCCGAGCTGTCAAGCAGAGTAATCATATCTTCGCTATTTTCTATGAGCGTCCGGAATCGACGTTCACTCGCTTCTAGAGCTGCTTCAATTTTATACTTTTTGGTGATATCTCGAAACGTAAGAACGACGCCACTAATTCCATTTTTACGGTCAAGAATGGGAGCAGCCGCATCATCAATATTATACTCATTCCCTTCTTTAGACAGCAAAATTGTATGGTTTACAGGGCCGACTATACCTCCTTCCCGCAGAACAACTTCCACAGGATTAGGCATCAAAACCCGGGTGGACTCATCTATTATTTTGAATACATCCGGCAGTGATAATCCGTTTGCTTCGCTTTCTACCCATCCGGTGAGCTTTTCTGCCACCGGATTCATAAATTTCACACAGCCACGCTCGTCGGTCGCAATCACCCCATCGCCAATACTTTCGAGAATAGTAGTCAGCCATTCTCTGCTTTCAGCAAGCTCACGGTCGGCCTTGTGCCGTGAAGTTGCAATTTCTAATGTCGATTGAATTTCCCGCTCATCGAACGGCTTGAAAATATACCCGTATGGCTGAGCAATTTTTGCACGCTCAAGTGCAGCAGTGTCTAAATTTGCCATGATAAATACAATAGGAATATCATATTTTTCATACAGCGTTCGCGCTACTTCTACTCCATCAACGCTTCCCGATAAACTTGTATCAATGAGAACGACATCCGGAGAATGTAGCTCAGCCATCTCGACAATATCTTTGCCATACGCAATACTTTCTACGACTGCATAGTTTATCTGAGGTAGAATTACGTGTAGTTTTTTTGCTACATCATCCTCTACAACAATTACTATCTTTTTCGGGAACGTTGCCATATATTTTACCTCTGAGAGATGAAACAACATAGTGAGAGCCACTCATGCTCTCTGTCAGACAGACTGAACTGACAAGTTGTTTCGAAAGGGTTTGTACTATTCGACAAACCAAGAATTTCTGTTTTCGTACTATTACCGGGTCGGGTATCCGGATGCCGTCATCTTATACACCGACCTCACAGCCGAAAGCAGAAACCATAGAATTAGAAATTATAATTAACGGGCGAGTAGTCGCATAACGCATATTTTGCATTTACAACCAGTTACAATGAATTCGAGCGGAGCGGTGTCGAAAATAACGAGAAGTATCCAAGCAAGGAATACCGAGGATGGGAATACTTTAAGAAATAGACTAAATCGAACGCGTTTCATAACGCTAAAATACAATTAAATATTGGTTCTTCGGCGATTTTTGTGGATTCAAACTGAAATGGAACGTCTCTATATTTGTACCTGGCGAAAGCTAGTTCGCTCAATGGCAGTACGTCTGACACCGGACATCAAAACAGATCATGATTTGTTTGTTGATTCTCAAGTTTCTGACTTGTCCTTTTTCGTTGCTGAATATAGTATCCAACACATTATTGCCCCTTATTGCGCCAAACTTATTTTTCATTTTTTTCCACATCCCTGCAATCCTCCCTCCACTTCATTTCCACCGCCGCACAGCTGCCAAATGTGCTGTTCAATCCTCCAACTGTCTTTCACACATCACTTCCGCAGTACAACAACTACTAGTCAACCATACTACAACGTATTACAATGATGCGGAGCCCCTCTATCCACTACCCGATGTATGCTAAATTTTTCGCATTTTTGTACTCAAAATCACACCTTTTGCGATAAAACCCCAAAAGTACTTCCGGTAGAATTTCATGTATGTTGGCGTTCATACTTCATACTGCGCGGCGAACAAGACATTTGATATTTTCTATAACTATCAGGTAATATTTGTATGTATGGAATAGTCAACAAATCAATGGAAGAGTTAGTTACCGGTAGATTCGGACAATCGACCTGGGCATCTATTCTGGAGCGCAGTGGTTGTGATATTGATTTCTTCCTCTCCAACGAACCCTACGACGACGCGGTTACCTTCAAGCTCGCCGCTGCTGCCGCAGAGGTACTTGAGCTCAGTCTCAATGACGTCTTACACACCTTTGGTGAATACTGGATACTCACCACCTGCCGCGAAAAATACGGAGGATTATTAGAGACCGGCGGCACGACCCTGCAGGCATTTTTGTCGCATTTGCCGGTCTTTCATACGAGAGTAATGATGGTGTATCCCGGAATTACTCCACCAATCTTTAAAGCTGATAATGTAACCGATACCTCGATAGATATCCATTATCATTCTCAGCGACAGGGATTGCAGGAATTTGTACGCGGAATTCTCAGCGGACTCGGCACATTGTATCAGCAACCGGTACAGATTACCCTCCTTCAAAGCCGTGCCGACGGCTCTTCTCATGAAATATTCCGGGTGAGCTGGCAATGAAGACGTCGCTGACACTCGACTGCGGGCAGCTGAACAGACTGTTTCCCTTTTATATACGGCTCGACCATAATCTTCATATCACGGATACGGGAGATTCTCTCCGCAAGCTTTATCCTCTCCTTTTGCCCGGCGCTCACTTTGCCGAACATTTTACCTTTCAGCGCCCCCATCACGACCTTGAGACTTTCGCCGATATCGTGAGCATTGCCAATCAGTTAGTAGTTCTGCAGCATCCCGACGGCTCGGTTCTTAAGGGACAGTTTGAAATTATCGATGATGGAAATGCCGTGATGTTCGTAGGGTCGCCATGGTATAATTCAATAAATCAGGTCACCGCTGCCGGACTCACCCTCGGTGATTTTGCTCCCCATGATAACACGGTCGATTACCTCCATATACTCACCGTGCAGAAAAATGTCAATGATGATATACGGAAGCTGCTTGACACGGTGAGCGAACAAAAAAACGCCCTCAAGCGCTTGTCATTAATCGCACAACGTACGCGTAATGCAGTCATCATTACCGACAGTGACGGCACCATCGAATGGGTCAATGAGGCATTTACCACTATTACCGGTTATAAACTGTCCGAAGTAATAACGCGCAAGCCGGGAGATTTTCTGCAGGGCAACGAGACCAATCTGGAGACAGTGAGCTATATGCATCATCAGATTCGGCGCCGTGAGCCTTTTAGTTGTGAAGTGCTGAATTATCATAAAAACGGGTCGCCCTATTGGGTGCGGATACAAGCGCAGCCGCTCTTCGACTCCAATGGCAGACTTACGCAATACTTTGCAATCGAAGAAGATATATCCGACAGCAAGCGCTTGAATATCGATATTAATACGACCAATGCACGATTACGAACACTCGTGAGCAACCTCAGCGACGGGGTTTTGCTGGAGAACGAACACCGCACGATTGAGATCATCAACAGGCGTTTTTGCGAACTTTTCGGAATAGATGTCATCCCTGAGGAATTGTACGGCGCAGACTGTTCGCAGGCGGCAGAGCAATCAAAACACTTATTTGTCGACGAGCAGGGTTTCGTCGATCGTATTACCGAGCTTCTCCTCACGCGCCGGCAGGTCTTTGGTGATGAGCTTGAGCTCAAGGACGGGCGATGGTTCGACCGGGATTTTATTCCCATTTATCGTGACGATACCTATCTCGGTCATCTCTGGGTCTATACTGATATTACCGAGCGCAAGCGACACAATTCAGCACTGAGGCAGCAGCGGGAATTCTATGAAAATATTCTCAATAAAATCCCATCGGATATTGCTGTATTCGATAACGAACACCATTATTTGTTTGTCAATCCGATCGGGATTAAAAATAAAGAGCTCCGGGAATGGATTATCGGAAAAACCGACTATGACTACTGCGAATATCGTAATCGTCCTATAGCCATTGCTGATGGCAGACGGGCTCTCTATAATGCCGTCATGGAGTCAAAAGAACTTAAAATCTGGGAAGAAGAAGTGATGCGTCCGGATGGAGAAAAAGATATATTCCTGCGCTACATGTATCCGGTTCTCGATGAGAAGTCAACAGTTACCATGCTCATCGGCTACGGAATCAACATCACCGACCGCAAGAAAGCCGAGCGCGAAATTGCCGATGCACTGGCGCAGCAGCAGGAGCTCAACGAACTCAAATCACGCTTCGTTTCGATGATTTCTCATGAATTCCGCACGCCGCTCAGTACAATTTTGTCATCAGCTCAATTACTTGAAAAATACTGGGATACATTCACCGAAGAAAAACGGAAAAAGCATTTCCCCAAGATAGAAATCGCTGTTTCCCGCATGACTTCCCTTCTCGACGATGTACTCTTCATCGGTCGGACAGACTCCAACAAAGCCGTATTTACGCCCAAGATTCTTAATATCCGGGCGTATTGTCAGGATGTAATTGAGGAAGTCTCGATGATCGGATACGGCACCGACAGAGTTGATTTCGCATTCGAAGGTACGATAGAAGATGTTATGGCAGATGACAAACTGCTGCGGCATATCCTCGTTAATCTGCTCTCGAATGCCGTCAAATACTCTCCTCGGGAAATGAGGGTGGAATTTCTGCTGCGGGTACATCCCGATACCGGAATGTATTTCCGGATATCAGACCATGGAATCGGCATCCCGGCAGAAGAGCTTCCGCGGCTCTTTGAGGTATTTCACCGTGCTTCGAATGTCGGTAATGTGCAGGGTACGGGTCTCGGGCTCTCGATTGTCAAGCGGTCGGTCGAGCTTCATGGCGGAAGAATCAGTGTCGACAGCAAAGAAGGTATCGGAACGACGTTTATCGTCGAATTACCTTCATCCTCAGGCAGTATATGATGGTAACGGCAATAGATCAGACAATTTTTAATATTATTTGGAGGCAGTATGAAAACATTTCAACTCATGCATTCTAACTCACAATGGTCCTGCACATTTGGCTCTGATTTTACCGGTAAGCCGGACGTGCTGATATGTTTTGGAGATAAAAAGCAATTACTCGAAAAAGACGGCTATGCTCATCTTCTTGCCACCTATCCGGATACCACTATTGTTGTAGCGTCGACTTCGGGTGAAATATCGAATCATTCGGTGAATGACGGGACTATCATCGCCACCGGCATCAGCTTCGATTCTTCAACCTTTCTGGCACATAAGGTCAATGTCAAGGACTTTCAGGACAGTCATTTCGCCGGTAAATCGCTGGCTGAGAAGTTTCCTGAAACGGGGCTGCGCCTGATATTTGTCCTTTCGGACGGTCAGCTTGTCAATGGCGGTGATCTGGTCAATGGTCTCAACGAAGTGCACACGACGGTGCCGATTGTCGGCGGTCTTGCCGGTGACGGTGCGAATTTCCAGAGTACGATAGTAGGACTCAATGGCGATATCAATTCCGGCAATATCGTTGCGATTGGATTCTATGGTCCGCAGCTGCGTGTCGGCGCCGGCTCGAAGGGCGGCTGGGACAAGTTTGGACCGATGCGCACGATTACCAAGTCGGTCAAAAACGTACTCTTCGAAGTCGACGGCGAGAGTGCGCTCGACCTATACAAGCAGTATCTCGGTGAATATGCCGATGCATTACCCGGCTCGGCATTGCTCTTCCCGCTGGCGATACAGGATGAAGACGGCCGCGAGCTCGTGCGTACAATTCTCAGTATCGATCAGGAGAATAAATCCATGACATTTGCCGGTAATATTCCCGAAGGCGCGAAAGTACGACTCATGAAGGCGAATCTCGATAATCTTGCCGCTGCCGCATCCGATGCTGCAGCACTCAGCAATATTAGTGATTCCTCAATGGGAGATAAGCTGGCAATTCTCATCAGCTGCGTTGGGAGAAAATTGATTTTTGGGAATCGAATCGACGAAGAACTGGAAGCAGCACGGGATATTGTGGGCGAAAAAACGTTGATCACCGGCTTCTATTCCTATGGTGAAATTGCTCCGTTTTCGACATTCATGAAATGTGAATTACACAATCAAACCATGACTATTACTACTATTTGTGAAGACTGATACTATGGAAGTACATCGACTCTTGCAACGACAGATCAAGCGCTTTCTCCCCGATCTGGACTGGAGTTCACACCCCGGCCTGGCAAGTTTTCTTCAGGCAGTAAGTGAGTCGTATCAGAATTATGATAA
>JBPOHH010000878.1:0-2999 GCA_052035765.1 Bacteroidota bacterium | reverse complement strand
GAATACATCAAGCGCAATATTACGAAGAAATCGCCACACAGCCAATGATTGAGGGAATGGATGCTTGGGAATGGCGCGCTGATACCGCTGATTGCATTGTGATTATCGACAAAATCGACGTGCTTGTTCCGATAGCACGCTGATGCTGCTGATTTTTTATGATTGAAGATGATTTTATCTGCGAGAATCATACGAAATCATAAAAAATCAGCGTGCCATTCTTCATCGATGTCGGATTTTAACACAAACTACACAAAAGAATTAGGTGTATCTATAGTGAACTTTGTGGAGTACCTTGGTGCCTTTGTGTTAAAAAGTCACCTGCACGATGTATATACTGCAAAATCAGTTTTAACACGAAGGCACAAAGTGACCACAAAGGTCACAACAAGATAAAATACCTACCAAAAGCCGGGCATTGAGCGCAGCCGAAATGCAGATTTTTAACGCAAAGGCGCAGAGGTGCAGAGATATCTTTGCGACCTTTGCGCCTTTACGTTAAAAAAATCACACGACCACTTTGTCCTTTTACGATGACCGATACGCCATCGCATGATAGGATTTCTTATGCATTCCCGTGAAAATACGGGCGTAAATTCTGAGCACGGAAATTTCGATAATCATAAAGCTCATCGCGGTGAAAAATATCTGCAATTCCTGATGCTTGTGGATGTGGCTGAACAGCACGTCAATTCCAATAAACGTAGGCGTGAACGGGAGTCCGACGAGCCCTAAACAGGAGAGAAGAAACACAAAAGCAAGACCCGGATGTTCATACGAATAACCATGGTAATAATTAAGCGAAAGGTCATTGTCGAATGCCTTTATCCTCCGCAGCGTGATATATCCTACCACCGACGAAACAATCATTCCACTGAAAACAATGAGCATTTGAAGAGGCGTAAAGTCCTGATTGTGTATCGCCACCGAGAGGATAATCAGGAGTTCGGCGCCTATCACCGACAGCCACGCATGAAGCGCATCCTCACGTTCGGAAAGCGCCTTGATGATATACAGCAGCCCGACCACGGCATACACCGACGGCACCACATCATAGTCGTCAAGCGGGATGGTGTCGGGATTGATGACAAAGTAAAAGCCAATCGCAAACAGCACCGGAAACACGACAACCGTCGTTCGATAGCTGACAAACGCGATTTTTCTGCCCATCCATTTGAACGGATTCCAGAGATAGTTGGTGAGGAGAGTATCTGTGTTCCATTCTTTAAGAGCAAGGATATACAAGGTGTTGCTGACTTTTGTCATAAATGGCGATGACGCAGGACGGACTCGCGGCACAAAACTAAAAAACATATCATGCATCAAATAGCTCATCACCGACGGCGAGACGAGTAATTGATACGTGCGCAGCAATGCATTGGCCGCAAAATGCACCAATGCCAGCGCGTGCCAGCCGAGCGCCACTTCAATAAACATCAGCCCAATCTGCGCCGCCGACGAATACGCAATCTGCACCTTGACCGATGACTGCACCTTGGCTATACTCGCCCCGATGAGCGCCGTCGCCGCGCCGATAACGATAATAAGCGTGTCCATGTAGTCTATACTTTGCCAGTAGGGAGCGGTGCGCATGAGGAGGAAAACGCCGAGATGGACGGAGAGCGAACCGTAAAACAGGGCGCTTGACGAGGTCGGACCCTCCATTGCGCGGGGAAGCCATGACGAGAAAGGGAGTTGTGCAGATTTAACCGCCGCTGCAATGATAATCGTGAGTGCTATAAACCATGCATAACCGCTGTGTTCGGCTATGTGAAGCGCAAGTGCAGGCGCGTCGCTCAGCTGTAGAAAAGTGATGTTTTGTTTCCACAAATGATGGCTCATCCACATTGCAAGGATGAGACAAATATCGCCGATACGGAAAATTGACAGCACTTTCAGACTGTTTTTCACCGGTAAATATCTATCCCGATAGAACGATATCAGTAAAAACGAACATATCCCCAGAAATTCCCATCCGATGAAAAGTGTCTCAAAATTACCGGAAAGTATGAGGAGTGTATAATTAAGAAAGAAAAAAATCACCGTGCTGAAATACCGTTTAAATCCTTGATCCCTATGGAGATAATATTTACTGAAAATCGCCACGAGCAGCGTGATTGCCGCTCCGGTGAATGTAAAGACAGCGCCTATAGCATCAAAGTAGAGGTCAATAAATATCTCAATGGTATCGGATTGAAAGAGCGTGATGTGTTTTTGGTTGAGAATCGGCGCACCATGCATCCACCAAAACACGATAAAGGACGCCAGCGCAACAAGATGCAGCCCCGCCGTCGTGATGACAACACCCGCAATACGCTTCTCATTTTTCGCCGGTACGAGCAGACTTGCTAGAAAACCGAGGAAAGGGAGCCACACAAAAAACTGGAGAAATTCTGCCATGATAACTTGACTATTGCAATGAATAAACGGGTAAATTTTCTTTGGTCGCGTCGGCTATGTAATTAGTTTCCATCTCCTGTGCTGCTTCGATAAATGCTTCAAAATCCTTGAGGATAGGAATGGTTGCTGCAAGAGGAGACTACTCCTCGAATTGACCTGCCCGAAATCTAAAGAGCGCCTTGGTCTCGGGATGAAGCACCGCAATATTCACCCATTCATTGATGAACCATTCGTACATTTCCGGGGCAGATTGGATGGTCGCAAGCACCACTTCCGGGAAATGCTCAACGATAATTAATAAACGCACGGGGTCGTGAACTTCAATCATCTGTAAGGGGAGACCCGGGCGTAAGTCGCCGTCATAACTATTCGTTACACCAATCAAACCCATCACGTGGTGCGGTAGCTTCGTGCCCGCGCCGAGCTTGTGATTATCCACCCGTGAGAAATAATATTCCAAATTAATTCCACCACACACCGGGCCAAGCGGTCGCATAACGCCGGCGAGGATTTTGCCTTCAGGATCAGTGCGGTAATCATACGAATTCAAAAAAGCCCGGCGATCTAAGAAGAGACGCTTCGTCATTTCACGCCTGCCG
>JBPOHH010000387.1:0-3477 GCA_052035765.1 Bacteroidota bacterium | reverse complement strand
TATTCTGTCTCTTTTTATCTGCCGCCGGACTCAGCGCGCAGACAAGGGGTTGCACCGACCCGGGCGCGCAGAATTACAATCCTCAGGCCACCGTCAATGACGGAAGCTGTGTCTATACTCCTGCCACCGTCACACCGACGGCATCGGTGCAATTACCTGCCGCACTCACAGAGTCATCCGGACTCATTTTTTGGAATAATCGCCTGATCACCCACAATGACGATACGGATAATTCTCTCTACAGCATCGACACACTCACGGCAGAAGTATTTAAAAAATACACACTTACAGGTTCAGTGAATACAGAATGGGAGGAAGTTTCTCAGGATGATTCGTCGATATATTTGGGAGATTTCGGGAATAATTCGCGTGGGAACCGGCGGGATTTGCATCTGCTGCGGGTGAATAAAGCGTCACTTTTGACCGGCGGTTCAATCATCATCGACACGATTAATTTTTCGTACTCCGATCAGACGTCCTTTACGGAGACGGGTAATGACAATACAGACTTTGACTGCGAGGCGTTCATTGTGTCACGGGACAGTATCTATCTTTTTACCAAGCAATGGGTGAGCGGCAAGACGGGCGTCTATTCCCTGCCCAAAATTCCGGGCAGCCATATTGCTCACTTCCAATTCACCCTCCCGGTCGATGGACTCATTACCGGTGCCACATATCGTGAGGCCGATCGCCTGATCGTGCTCTGCGGGTATAGCACACTTTTGCAGCCGTTTCTCTATCTTCTCTATGATTTTACGGGAATGGATTTCACCACCGGCAACAAACGCAAGCTCTCGCTCGGGCTGCCGTTTTATCAAATTGAAGGCATTACAACTCATGACGGACTCACCTATTATCTGACGAATGAATATTTCTCGAAGCCGCCGTTTGTGACGACGACGCAGAAACTCCACACGCTGAATTTACTGCCATTTATTGGGAACTATGTAGATGAGCAGGCGTCGGGCGTGGAGGAGAATTTCCTGCGAAGTCGTGGTGCGATCTATCCGAATCCTGCCGGTGAGGAAGTGACGATTATTACTGCGCATGAACTACTCCCTGAGCGATATACACTCAGCAATCAACTTGGTCAGATTCTCAGTTCAGGCGAGCTAACGGCAGAATATTCAAGTATTTCCACCCGTGAGCTATCAACGGGAGTTTACTGGCTCACTCTTGGCGTACGCATGCAACAAATGCTGACAATTTTGAAGTAATTTCAAGATTAATACCCTATAAAAACAGCAATAACTATCCATACTCACAGTACTTATCGAAGAAAGACTTACGCACGCATGAGAACACATACCAAAGAAACACAAGATAAATTAACGCCCGGACTCGCGCTCGAAATTCTGAAGGAAGGCAACGATCGTTTTGTGAGTAATATCAAGGCGCACAGGAACTTACTCGAACAGGTCAACGAAACATCGTCCGGGCAATTCCCCTTTGCCGCGATTCTGAGCTGCATCGACTCCCGTACGTCTGCCGAACTGATTTTCGACCAGGGATTGGGCGATATTTTCTCTATCCGCATCGCCGGGAATATTCTCAATGATGACATTCTCGGAAGTATGGAATTTGCATGCTGTTACGCCGGGTCGAAGCTCATCGTCGTGCTCGGTCATACCCGGTGTGGCGCGATCGAGGGTGCGTGTAAGAATATCGAGCTCGGGCATATCACGGGATTATTACAGAAGATTAAGCCGGCGATAGAACTCGAAGCAGCGACCCTCACCGGCCGCACCGACAACAATCCGCAGTTTATGGAAAAAGTGGCAACGAATAATGTCTTTCTTACCGTGCAGGCAATCAAAGCACAAAGTTCGCTCCTTGCCGCAATGGAGAGCGAGGGGAAGATCAAAATCATCGGCGGACTTCATGATATCGAGACCGGTAAGGTGATTTTTTATGAGTAAGTACCGGGTTTGAATATTTCACGCTGCCAAAAGCGGTGAAATTGATGCGAAGAATAAGAGAAAATTGAACATGTATTTTGTGGAGAAAATATGAAATTCCATCTACTCTTGTTGATGATAATTCTCACCGTACGAGTGCATGCAGAAGCGCCGAACAAGCAAAAGGTGGACTCTCTGAATACACTTCTAAAAACATCTATTCCCGACTCCGTGCGGGCGGACACCTATTTTCATTTGGCAAAAGAATACTGGGATGATGCTCTCGACAAAGCGCTGGGCTATGCCAATCAATGCCTTGCGCTGTCCGAGCGCATCGGCTATACGAGAGGAACGGCAGACGCGTATCGCGTGATGAGCGGCGTCTATTTGGTTAAAAAAGACTACCTTCAATCGATAAAATATAAAAAATTAGAACTGCAATCAGCTCAGGAACTCCATGACAGCGCAAGAATTGCCGTTTCGTTGTATGGGCTTGGAGATAAGTACGGAGCAATTGGCGATATCAACGAGAGTTTACAGTATTATTTAGAGTCGCTCCATCTCAATAAACGGCTTGGGAATAAAGGAGATGTTGCCGGACTCTATCATAATATTGCCTCGATTTACGGTACAATCGGCAATCATGCCGAAGCATTGCAGTATTACTTTAAGGCATTAAAAATCAACGAAGAAGTCGGGAACAAAGAATGGATGGCAATTAATCTTCAACACATTGGAGGATATTACAACGCGCATGGTCAGATTGATAAGTCATTGAAATATTATGAGGCGTCACTTGACATCACGCGGGAACTTGGCAACACAAGATTAATGGTTTTCAGTATGGTCGGTATCGGGAAAAATCTCTCGCTCAAAGGCGATTATACCAAAGCCATTTCCATCACTCGTGCAGCAGCACACCTATCGTGGGAAACGAAAGATACAAACGGGGTAACCGTTGCGTATGCTCAACTTGGCGATAGCTACACACAGCAGAAAAAGTTTACGTTGGCAGCGCTCTACTTAGACAGCGCCTTACTTCTTGACAAATTGGTAGGAGCAGGTCCGGACGGTTTGTTAATTGACTATCGCCGGTTGTACGAATTAGACAGTGCCCGAGGAAATACGGACGGAGCTTTTACGAACTACAAGCTCTATATTGCCATGCGCGATAGCATATCGAATAGTGAAAGTTTTACAAAAGCAAAACAACAGAAACTACGCTCGGAGTTTGCCAAGAAAGAAGCCGCCGCTCAAGCCGAACAAGATAAAAAAGACGCACAGCAAGCCACTATGCGCAATGTGCTTATCGCCGGACTCATTGTCTTCTTCCTTCTAGCTCTCATTCTCTACAACCGCTTCAGAATCAAGAAAAACGCCAATATCGCCCTTGAAGAAAAGAATCAGATTATTTCACGCGAAAAAGCTAATGTTGAACGGGAAAAAGAACGTTCCGACAATCTCCTGCTGAATATCCTCCCGGCCGAAGTAGCCGAAGAATTAAAAGCAAAAGGCACAGCCGACGCCAAACACTTCGACAATGTCACGGTATTATTTACCGATTTTAAATCATTTACCA